>PTLK01000169.1 GCA_002938075.1 Alphaproteobacteria bacterium MarineAlpha3_Bin3 | reverse complement strand
GCAAACACCCCTACAAACGCCGCACCGGCATGGTATAATTTTACCTCAAGGACCTTTCGCGGCGGCCCGGAGGGGACCGGCAGGCAAACATCATGAAGCGTTTTGAAATCACCTCGAAGCCGTTGATCGCCGCCTTGGCGGTTCTGTTGATGCTCGGCCTGGGGGCCTGCGCGACGAAGAAGAAGGAATACGTCGAACAGCCGGTCGAGACCCTGTACAACGCCGCCATGGACGCGCTGCTTAGCCGGAATTACCTGTTGGCGACGGAAAAGTTCGACGAGGTCGAACGCCAGCATCCTTATTCCCAGTGGGCGACCAAGGCGCAGTTGATGTCCGCCTACACCTACTACCTCAACAATCTTTATGGCGACGCCATCGCCGGGCTCAACCGGTTCATCCAGCTCCACCCCACCAACAAGGACGTCGCCTATGCCTATTACCTGAAGGGGCTGTCTTATTACGAACAGATCTCCGAAGTCGCCCGCGACCAGAAAATGACCGAATTAGCGCTGACCACCTTGGATGAGCTGATCAAGCGTTTCCCCAACAGCAAATACGCCCGCGACGCCAAGCTGAAGATCGACCTGACCCACGACCACCTGGCCGGCAAGGAAATGGAAATCGGCCGCTATTACCAAAACCAGGGGAACTACCTGGCCGCCATCAACCGTTTCCGGACCGTTGTCGACGATTTCCAGACCACGACTCACGTTCCCGAGGCCCTGCATCGGCTGACCGAAACCTATCTGACCATCGGCGTCCCCGAAGAGGCGCGTAAGACGGCGGCGGTCCTGGGCTACAATTTCCCGGGCAGCGAATGGTATATGGATTCCTACAAGATCATGGGCAACAAGGTGGACGAACCGGGGGCCGGGAAACCCTGGTACAAGCTTTGGTAACACCATGCTGACGACGCTTTCCATTCGCGAAGTCGTTCTCATCGGCCGTCTCGATCTTTCCTTTCACGCCGGGCTTTGCGTCCTGACCGGGGAAACCGGGTCCGGGAAGTCGATCCTGCTCGACGCCTTAGGCCTCGCGCTGGGCATGCGTGCCGAGGCGCGGCTGGTCCGCCACGGCGCCGATCAGGCGTCGGTGACCGCGGTGTTCGACTTAGGCCCCGGCCATACCGTCCTTGAGACCCTTGCCGGATACGCCATACCCGGCCTCGAGGACGGCCTGGTGCTGCGCAGGGTGCTGGGCGCCGATGGCCGCTCGAAGGCGTTCATCAACGATCAGCCCGTCAGCGTGCAGTTGCTGAAGGAAACCGGCGGCGGCCTGGTCGATGTCCACGGCCAGTTCGAGAACCAGCGCCTGTTGAACGAAGGGGCGCACCGGGGGCTTTTAGATTCCTTCGGGGGTTTGAGCGCCGGGCTGAAAAAAACCGGCGACGCCCACAAGGTTTGGAAGGACGCGGCCGGGGCGCGCATCCGGGCCGAGGCCGAAATGGAGGCGGCGCGGCGGGATGAGGAATTCCTCCGCCATGCGCTGGACGAAATCACCGGCCTCGACCCGAAACCGGGCGAGGAAACCGACCTCGCCCGCCAGCGCACCCTGATGATGCATGGCGAACAGTTGGTCGCCGCCATGAACACGGCGGCCGAAGAGCTTGGCGGCGACGGCGGGGCATTGAGAAGCCTTGAAGCGGCTTTGCGCGAACTGGAACGGGTGGCCGAGAAGGCCGACGGCCGCCTCGCCGATACCCTCGACGCCCTTGTCCGCGCCCAGTCCGAGACAACGGAGGCCGACGCGCTATTGCAGACCGCCGCTAGTATGGACCTCGACCCGCAATCCCTCGAACAGGCCGAGGAACGGCTGTTCGCGCTCCGCGCGCTGGCCCGCAAGCATTCGACGGAAGTCGACAATCTCTCCGGCGTGGCCGAAAACCTGGCGGCCAAGGTGCGGGGCCTGGAAGACGGCGGAGCCCGGCTGACGGAACTAACGAAGGCGGAAAGCCACGCCCGGGCGGCGTACGGCAAGGCGGCCACGGTCCTCAGCCAGGGCCGCGGCCAGGCGGCCGGAAAACTGGACAAGGCGGTGGCCAAGGAACTCAAGCCCCTGAAGCTGGAAAAGGCAAAATTCACCACCGTGCTCGACGACCTGCCCGAAGACGCCTGGGGACCGGAAGGCCGCGACAAGGTGGTTTTCCAGGTCGCCACCAACCCCGGTGCCCCGGCCGGGCCGTTGGGCAAGATATCGTCGGGCGGCGAGTTGGCCCGCTTTACGCTGGCCCTGAAGGCGGTGCTGGCCCAGGCCGATCCGGTCCCGACCCTGGTTTTCGACGAGGTCGATTCCGGCGTCGGCGGCGCCGTGGCGGCGGCCGTAGGCGAACGGCTGGCGGGGCTCGCCGGGGCCGCGCAGGTGCTGGTGGTGACCCATTCGCCGCAGGTGGCGGCGAAGGGCAAGCATCACTGGCTGGTGTCGAAGTCCGATGCCGATCCCGGCGTGTTGACGACCGTCGATGCGCTGTCGGACAAGGGCCGCAAGGAGGAAATCGCCCGCATGCTGGCCGGTGCCAAGATCACCGAGGAAGCGCGGGCCGCCGCCGACAGCCTGCTCGAAGGCGCGGGCCCGTGAACGCCGATGACCCCGGCGTCCCCCCCGGTGTCCCCATTGACGCGCTGACGCCGTTGGAAGCGGCGGCCGAACTGGACGCCCTGGCTGAGGAAATCACCGCCCACGACAAGGCTTATTACCAAAACGACGCACCCTGGATCGCCGACGCCGACTACGACGCGCTGCGCCGCCGCCTGCAGGCCATCGAGACCGCCTTCCCCGACCTGGCGCGCGGCGACAGCCCGTCGGAAAAGGTCGGCGCTCCGCCGGCCGCCGGCTTCAGGAAGGTCGCCCATGCCCGGCCGATGCTGTCGCTCGGCAACGCCTTCGACGACGGCGACGTGGTCGAGTTCATCGCCCGGGTGCGCCGCTTCCTCGGCCTCGATGAAGACCAGGCGGTGGAGATCGTCTGCGAGCCCAAGATCGACGGCCTGTCGGTGTCGCTGCGCTACGAGAACGGCCAATTCGTCCTCGGCGCCACCCGTGGCGACGGGACGACCGGCGAGGACATCACCGACAACCTGAAAACCCTTTCCCATATCCCGATGTCGATCAAGGACGCGCCCGAAGTCCTGGAGGTCCGGGGCGAGGTCTTCATGACCCGTGGCGATTTTGAGACCCTCAACAAGGAACAAGAAAAGGCCGATGCCAAGGTCTTCGCCAATCCCCGCAACGCCGCCGCCGGATCGCTGCGCCAGAAAGACCCCGCCGTCACCGCGTCCCGGCCGCTCAGCCTTTTCGCCTATGGCTGGGGCGAGGTCTCCGCGCCGGTCGCCGAAACCCACTGGGATTTCCTCGGCCGTCTACGCGGATGGGGATTGCCGACCAATCCCCTGGCCGAACGGGCGGCCGATACTGAAGCCTGTCTCCGTTTCTACCGCCAGGTGGAGGAACGGCGCCATGACCTCGACTACGCAATCGACGGCCTGGTCTACAAGGTCAACCGGCTGGACTGGCAAGACAGGCTGGGCCAGGTCAGCCGCGCGCCGCGCTGGGCCGTCGCCCACAAGTTCCCGGCCGAGAAGGCGCAAACGGTGTTGAACGAGATTACCATCCAGGTCGGGCGCACCGGCACGCTGACGCCGGTCGCCAACCTTGAACCGGTCACCGTCGGCGGCGTCCAGGTCAGCCGGGCGACGCTCCACAACGAGGACGAAATCGCCCGCAAGGACGTCCGGGTTGGCGATACGGTCATCATCCAGCGCGCCGGCGACGTCATTCCGCAGGTGGTCTCGGTGATCCTGGACAAGCGGCCCAGGGGAACGAAAAAATTCCGGTTTCCCAAACGATGCCCCGAATGCGGCTCTCTGGCCGTCCGCGAGGAAGGCGAGGCGGCGATGCGCTGCACCGGCGGCCTGGTGTGCCCAGCCCAAAGGGTCGAGCGGCTGAAGCATTTCGTCTCGCGTAACGCCTTCGACATCGAGGGTCTGGGCGCCAAGCACATCGAGGCATTCACCGAGGACGGCCTGATAAAGACCCCGGCCGACATCTTCCGGCTCGCCGACAGGGCCGAAGAGATCGCCGAACGCGGGGGCTGGGGCCGACAGTCGGCAGACAAGCTATTCGCAGCGCTCCGCGAACGCTCCACCATAGCGCTGGAGCGCTTCATCTATGCCCTCGGTATCCGCCAGGTCGGGCAGGCGACGGCGAGACTCCTGGCCAAGCAATACGGGACCCTCGATGGCTGGCGGCGGCACATGGCCGCGGCCGAGGACCGCGATGGGGATGCCTACGCGGAATTGGTCAACATCGACGGCATCGGCCCGTCGGTCGCCGATGATCTGCTGGGCTTTTGCGCCGAGCCCCATAACCGGGACGTGCTCGACGACTTAGGCCGTTTGCTGACGGTCGAGGACTTCCAGGCCCCCGACACCTCGTCGTCGCCGATCACCGGCAAGACCGTGGTCTTTACCGGCACCCTAGAGACGCTCAGCCGCGCCGAGGCCAAGACCCGGGCCGAGGCCCTGGGCGCCAAGGTCGCGGGCAGCGTCTCGAAGAAGACCGATTACGTGGTGGTCGGTG
>PTLK01000168.1 GCA_002938075.1 Alphaproteobacteria bacterium MarineAlpha3_Bin3 | reverse complement strand
GCGTCGGGCCTTTTCCAGGTGTGCTCGTCGCCGCAGGCGCTGCACCGGACCGACTTTTCGCCGATTTTCACGCTTTCGAAAGATGACCAGTCAAAGCTCATGCCAGTGAAAACGGGTTCCCCCGTTTCCGGACAATTGATCATAACGCGTGCCATCTTCACCTCCTGAGGGCATTTCTCCCCGGCGACAGTATACCATCAATGCATGCTTTGCCGGTAGCCCCTCTGAAAACCGGCAAAAAGAGCGGTTTTTAGGTTTTTTGCCGCTCTGAAGCGGATTTTCCGGCGATTTTATCCACAGAATCCCGTCTGCCGTTTTGTCCCTTTCGGGGGCCATGCTAAGTTTTGAAAATGGCCGAGAAAGCAAAGAAAGGTCCCCTGGAACAGGCCGCCGAAGGCGCCGTCAAGGGCGCCCGGGAAGCCGTCGAAGGCGTGGTCCAAGGCGCCCGCGAAGCGGTCCAAGAGGTCCAGGAAGCGCTCGGTGGCGCCGTCGAAACCGCCGCCGACGTCGCCGCCCAGACGGTGGCCCATTCCAACCTGACCGGGATCGCCGTCGTCGTGCTGGCGGCGCTGGTCTGCGGCATGGCCATGGAAAAGCTGCGCCAGCCGGCCCTGGTCGGCTATATCCTTGCCGGGGTGCTGTTGGGCCCGTCGGCGCTGGCGGTGGTCGAAAGCCGCGAACAGATCGACGTGCTGGCGGAATTGGGCGTGCTGATGCTGCTGTTCATCGTCGGCATGGAGCTTTCCTTGCGCTCGTTTCGCAAAATCTGGGGCTTCGCGTTGCTGGTCACGGGATTCCAGATCTGCGCCTCGGTCGGCGTCATGCTGTTACTGTCCATGGCCTTCGGCTGGTCGACGGGATTGGCGGTGCTGCTCGGCTTCGTCGTCGCGCTGTCGTCGACCGCCGTCGCCATCAAGATCCTGGACGGCATCGGCGAGCTCCGCTCGCGCTCGGGTCGCATCACCGTCGCCGTGCTGATCGCCCAGGATCTGGCGGTGGTGCCGATGATGCTCGGCATTGGCGCCGCCGGAGGGGACGGCTTCGATTGGATCGCGGTGCCCAAGATCGCCCTGTCGGTGGCCTTTTTGGTTGCCCTGATCCTATATCTCAGCCGCGGTCGCAAGATCAGCCTGCCCTTCGCCACCATGGTCGCCGGAAACGCCGACCTGAAGCCCTTGGCGGCGGTCGCGTTTTGCGTCGGCTGCGCCGCGATGACGGGACTTTTGGGGCTGTCGGCGGCCTATGGCGCTTTTATCGCCGGGCTGATCATCGGCAACAGCCGCGAACGCCACGCCATGCTGGAGGCGACACGGCCGATCCAGAGCATCCTGATGATGGTGTTCTTCCTGTCCATCGGGCTGTTGATCGACCTCGACTATATCTGGTCCAATTTCGGCACCGTGCTGCTGCTGTTTTTGATGGTGTCGGTGTTCAAGACGGCGCTCAACGTCGGTTTTTTGGGGCTCATCGGCCAACCCTGGCACCAGGCCTTCGTCGCCGGCATCGTCTTGGCCCAGATCGGCGAGTTTTCGTTCCTGTTGTCGGTGGTCGGGGTCGAAGCCGGCGTCATCAGCGACGAAGACCGCCGCCTGGTCGTCGCGGTGACGGTGTTGAGCCTGGCGCTGTCTCCGTTATGGGTGATTACCGGCCGGCGTTTGGGCGTCTTGGCCGAACGCGGCATCACCTCGGGGACGGAACTCCTCAAGCTGGTCTACGGGCCGGAGACCGAATTCGTCGCCATGACCCTGGACAAGGCGTCGTCGAAGACCATGTGGGGATTGCACGCGGCGGCGCTGTGGCTCCGGCGCCAGCGCCAGGGCCGCAAGCGGCGCGCCGGGACGGGGGCAGGAACCGCCGATGCCGCCCAGGGGGAGGCCGGGGGAGAGGCCGGCGGGGAGGCCGAGATCATCCTTCCCAGCACCCCGGCCAACGAGGACGAGCCCGGCGGCAAGAAAGGCGCAACCAAGAGGCGCCGGAAAGATGCCTGATTTCAGCCTCGAGGACGAAGCACTGGGCCAAGGCCACGCCGTTGTCTGCGGCATCGACGAGGCCGGACGCGGCCCGTGGGCGGGGCCGGTGGTGGCCGGCGCCGTGATCCTCGATAAGGGCCGCCTATCGGGGATGCTGGTGGCGGAACTGGACGATTCAAAGAAGCTCAAACCGGGCAAGCGCGAAGCCCTGTTCGAGAGGCTCGGCGCCGAGGCCCACATCGGCGTCGGCCTGGCCGACGTCGCCGAGATCGACGACCTCAATATCCTCGGCGCGACGATGCTGGCCATGGCCCGAGCCGTCGAGGCGCTTCCCGTCCGCCCCGACCTGGCGCTGGTCGACGGCAACCGCGAACCAGACCTTTCCTGCCCGGCCCGGTGCGTGGTCCGGGGCGACGCAATCAGCCTTTCCATCGCCGCCGCCTCCATCGCCGCCAAGGTGGCCCGTGACCGGATCATGGCCGGCCTGGCCGGCGACTTCCCCGGCTACGGATGGGAGAGGAACGCCGGTTACGGCACCCCGGAACACCAAGCGGCGCTTGAACGCTTGGGCGTCACGCCCCAGCACCGGCACAGCTACGCGCCCATCCGCAGGCTCCTGGAGCCGCAAGATATGGGGGTATGAAGAGTCCCGACTCCCATATCTTGAGTCCCAATTCTCCTCTAAGTCATTGAATCCATTTAATTGTTGACGGCGAGTCCCGGCTTGCCCATTGTCCAGGCCATGGGCAGGGATCGAAAAGTCGAAGACGATAAAATGATTCAGGGAGAGTGCCTCGAGGTCATGGCGGGGCTGCCCGAGGCGTCCGTGGACATGGTGTTCGCCGACCCGCCCTATAACCTGCACCTCGAAGGCGAGCTTCTGCGCCCCAACAACCAGACCCGCGTCGACGGCGTCGATAACGACTGGGACCACTTCGAAACCTTCCAGGCCTACGACCGGTTTACCACGTCCTGGCTCAAGGCGGCCAGGCGATTGCTGAAGCCCGACGGCACGCTGTGGGTCATCGGGTCGTATCACAACATCTACCGGGTCGGCGCGGCGCTACAAGATCTGGGATACTGGATCCTCAACGACGTCGTCTGGCGCAAGACCAACCCGATGCCAAACTTTCGCGGCCGACGCTTCACCAATGCCCATGAAACCCTGATCTGGTGCGCGCGCGACAAGGAGTCGCGCTACCGCTTCAACTACGAGGCGATGAAGAACCTCAACGACGATTTGCAGATGCGTTCGGACTGGCTGTTGCCTCTGTGTACCGGCCCGGAGCGGCTGAAAAAGAACGGCAAGAAGGCGCACCCGACCCAGAAGCCCGAGGCGCTTCTGTACCGGGCCGTGCTGGCGGCGACCGAGGTCGGCGACCTGGTCCTGGACCCGTTTTTCGGCTCCGGCACCACCGGGGCAGTGGCCAAGAAGCTGAGCCGGCGCTATCTCGGCATCGAGCAGGACCCCGGCTACGTCAAGCTGGCCCGCCAACGGCTGGCCAAGGTCCGCCCCGTCGCCGAGGTGGAACTACTGAGCACCCCGTCTAAGCGGGCGGAGCCGCGCATCCCCTTCGGCTGGCTGGTGGAACGCGGCATCGTCGAACCTGGCACCACCTTGACCGACCACCGCCGCCGCCATGCCGCCAAGGTGCGCGCCGACGGCTCACTGGTGACCGGCGATTTCCGCGGCTCCATCCATCAGGTCGGAGCCTACGTGCAGAAGGCGCCGGCGTGCAACGGCTGGCAGTTCTGGCACAAGGAAGAAAAAGGCAAGCTGGTGGTGATCGACGTCTACCGCCAGAAGCTCAGGGCCGAGCTACATTAAGTCAGCTTTACCAGTTGCTTGCCCAGGTTTTCACCCTAAAGCATGCCGATGAAGGCCTGGGGCGCGCTTTTAAGCCCCTGGGCGACGGTTTCCCGGTATTTGAGCTTTCCCGACGCCACCAGATTCTCCAGCTCGGCCCGGTCCCGGTCCCACTGGTCGCGGAATTCGCTGTTGAGGAACCCCTGCAGGCGAAGCTGCTTGTCGAAGATCAGGCGCGTGTTGGTGACGCCGTAATATTCGTCCTCGGCGTTGTACTGCGACAGCACCCCGCACACCGGAATGCGTCCCTTGGCGTTCATCAACGCCAGGACCATATCCAGCATTTCGCCGCCGACGTTGTCGAAATAGACGTCGATGCCGTTGGGCGCAGCGTCCTTGATCTGGCCGCCCAGGTCGCCACTCTTGTAGTCCAAGCAGGCATCAAAGTTGAACTCTTCGGTCACCAGGCGGCATTTCACCGCCCCACCGGAAATGCCGACGGCCCGGCAGCCCATGGCCTTGGCGATCTGGCTGACGGCGCTGCCGACCGACCCGGCGGCGGCGGACACGAGGATGGTTTCGCCTTCCTTAGGCTGGCCTATCATCTTCAGGCCGGCCCAGGCGGTAATGCCGTTGGACCCCGCAGGCCCCCATGTAGGCGGTCAGCGGCACCCCTTCCTTGGGCTCGACCTTGAAATCCAGGTCGGCGCCGTCGGAGACCGCGTATTCCTTCCAGCCGAGCTGCCCGACAATATGGTCGCCGGGCTTAAAGCCCGGGTGGTCGCTTTCGATGACTTCGCCCA
>PTLK01000167.1 GCA_002938075.1 Alphaproteobacteria bacterium MarineAlpha3_Bin3 | reverse complement strand
GGCGAGGGCCAATCGCTGCTCCGGGCGCTGTGTTCGGACTTGAAGCTGGATTTCGATCCCCTGGATTGCGAGATGGGCGAAAAATGGACCGGTCCCCGGCCGCAGGCGCTGAAAGAAGCCGTCGCCGAAGATACACCGTGGCGCAGTGTCGGCGACACGGTGGAGCGGTTGGAGGCATTGTGCTCAGAGCTGGTTTCCGCCAATCGCGCCGCCGGTCCCGGATGGACGGCAACGCGGAAGGTTCTGGGTTATATCGAAACATCCCTGCGCCCGGCGGTCGAACAATCCGGCGGCTCGGAGATCGAGGGCTTCCTGACCGGCCTCTCGGGCTCGTTCGTCGAGCCCGGGCCGTCCGGCGCCCCGACCCGCGGGCGCCCCGACGTGCTGCCGACGGGACGCAACTTCTATTCCATCGATACCCGCACCGTGCCGACGCCGGCGGCCTGGACGCTGGGCTGGCAGTCGGCGGGACTGCTGGTCGAACGCCACAAACAGGACCACGGCGCCTGGCCCCGGGTGATGGCCATAAGCTGCTGGGGAACGTCCAACATGCGCACCGGCGGCGACGACATCGCGCAAGGATTAGCGCTGATGGGGGTCCAGCCCCAATGGGACACGGCGTCGCGGCGGGTGACGGGGTTCGAGGTCATGCCGGTCACGGTCCTCGGCCGGCCCCGGGTCGATGTCATGCTCCGGGTATCGGGGTTTTTCCGCGACGCCTTCCCCGGGCTCATCGACCTGTTCGATTCCGCTGCCCGCGCCGTCGCGGCGCTAATTGAACCCCCGGAGGACAACCCGTTGGCGGCCCGGACGGCCGAGGAAGCGAAACGCCTTGAGGACGAGGGTTTGAGCCCTGAAGAGGCGGCAAAACGGGCCGGGTTCCGGGTCTTCGGCTCCAAGCCGGGGGCTTATGGCGCCGGCCTGCAGGCGCTGATCGACGAGAAGGGCTGGAGGACGGACGAAGACCTGGCCCGCGCCTACATCGCCTGGGGCGGGTACGCCTACGGCGCGGGAGCGGAAGGCCAAGCCCAGCATAGCCTGTTCGAGACGCGGTTGAAAAAGGTCGAGGCCGTGGTCCACAACCAGGACAACCGGGAACACGATCTCTTGGATTCCGACGATTACTACCAGTTCGAAGGCGGCATGACGGCGGCGGTCAGGTCGCTTTCCGGCCACCAGCCCTCGGTCTATCACAACGACCACTCGCGGCCCGAACGCCCACGCATCCATACCCTCGAGGAAGAGGTTGCCCGCGTGGTGCGGGCCCGGGTGGTCAACCCGAAATGGATCGAAGGCGTCATGAGGCACGGCTACAAGGGTGCCTTCGAGATGGCGGCGACGGTCGATTACATGTTCGCCTTCGCCGCCACGGCGCACTGTGTCCGCGACCACCACTTCGACGCCGTCTATGAGGCCTATCTGGAAGACGAGGAAGTGCTCGCGTTCCTAAACGAGCACAACCCGGCGGCCCTGAAGGAAATGAGCGAACGCCTGATCGAGTCCCAGGACCGCGGCCTGTGGAAGCCCCGGCTCAACAGCACCTACAAGCGGCTCCGGATGCTGGCCGGAGAAAAAGAGGCGGCGGCGGAATAGCGCCGCCCCTGTGGCGGAGCGGCGCCAACCGCGCTACAAAAGGGGCCGAGCCCAGGAAAAAAGCCGATGAATGACGGAAAAGACCCGATCGCCGACGAAGAAGAACTGAACAAGCGCCACGCCTACAAGATGGCCAAGAAAAAGGCCGCCCGGGACAAGATCCTGGCCACCAAGACCGAAGAGCGGGGCCTGGTCATCGTCCACACCGGCAAGGGCAAGGGAAAATCGACGGCGGCCATGGGGCTGGCCATGCGCGCCATCGGCCACGGCATGCGGGTCGGCATCGTGCAGTTCGTCAAGGGCGCCTGGGAAACCGGCGAGCGGGACGTGCTGGCGAATTTTCCCGACCTGGTCACCATCAAGGCCATGGGCGAGGGCTTCACCTGGGAAACCCAGGACCGGAAACGCGACATCGTGGCCGCCGAGACGGCCTGGGCGAAGGCCAAGGAGATGATCTCCGACGATTCCTATAAGATGGTGATCCTGGACGAGCTCAATATCGTGCTCCGCTACGGCTACATCTCGCTCACCGACGTGGTCGAGACGCTGAAGGCCAAGCCCCGCGACCTGCACGTGGTCGTCACCGGGCGCAACGCCAAGGACGAGTTGATCGAGATCGCCGACCTGGTGACCGAGATGACCATGGTCAAGCATCCCTTCCGTTCCGGCGTCAAGGCGCAGGCGGGGATCGAGTTTTAGTGGATTTTATCCCCTGGGACCGGCAAAGGAGAAACTGATATGAAGCGTTTGGTTGTTTTGGCCGTTTTCCTGATCGGCACCCTTGGGCTTTCGGCGTGCCAGGAATTGCGCGAGACCCCGGCCGAAGGGTCGGTCCGGCTCGTCGACTGGTCCGCAGACACGATCGAGAACTTCGCCCGCCTGCCCGAACTCAAGGAATTCGCCAAGACCCTTCCCGATGCCCGGGCGGTGATGGTCCTGCCGGCCCTCGTCAAGGCCGGGTTTTTCCTCGGCGCCGAAGGCGGCAGCGGGGTATTGATCGCGCGCCGGGCCGACGGAAGCTGGGGCTATCCGGCCTTCTATACCCTGGGCGCGGCTTCCATCGGCATTCAGTTCGGGATCCAGGACACCGAAACCGTGCTGGTAATCCGCAACGACGGCGCCCTTCGCTCGATCATCAAGAACCAGGGCAAATTCGGCGCCGATCTGGGCGTCACGGCGGGTTTCTACGGCGCCGGGATGGAAGCCTCGACGACGACCAACCTGCGCCTCGACGTCCTGGCCTTCACCAATTCCAAGGTCGGCGTCTTCGGCGGCGCGTCGCTGGAAGGCGCGGTCCTGGCCCGGCGCTGGGACATGAACGAGGCCTTCTACGCAAAAGGCGCGACGCCGGAAAAGATCGTCCTCGAAGGACTCTACAAGAATCCCCAGGCCGACCGGCTGAGGTCCGCCCTTGGCCGGTTCTGAACCATCCCCGGGCACCCTGGCCCTGATGCTTCAGGGCACCGGGTCCGACGTCGGAAAATCGCTTCTGGCGGCGGGGCTTTGCCGCGCCTATCACCGGCGCGGCCTCAGGGTGCAGCCTTTCAAGCCGCAGAACATGTCCAACAACGCCGCCGTGACCATCGAGGGCGGCGAGATCGGCCGCGCCCAGGCCCTGCAGGCCCGGGCCGCGAACCAGCCTTTGAGCGTCCACATGAATCCCGTTCTTCTTAAACCGCAATCGGAAACCGGTGCCCAGGTCGTCGTTCAGGGCCGCGTCGAGGGAACGGCCGAGGCCCGGGATTATCACGATTTGAAACCGAAACTGCTGCCCCGGGTGCTGGAAAGCTTCGGTATCCTGGCCACCGACGCCGATCTGGTGGTGGTCGAAGGCGCCGGCAGCCCGGCCGAGGTCAACCTCAGGCCCGGCGATATCGCCAACATGGGATTCGCCGAAGCCGCCGATCTGTCTGTGGTGCTGATCGCCGACGTCGAGCGCGGCGGCGCCATTGCCGGCATCGTCGGCACCCTGGCGCTGTTGAGCGCCGGGGAAAGGGCCCGCATCCGGGGCTACGTGATCAACAAGTTCCGCGGCGACCCGGCGCTGTTCGAGGACGCCATAGAGATCATCAAATCCCACTCCGGCCTTGATTGTTTCGGTATCGTTCCGTTTTTCGAAGCCGCCCGCCGG
This sequence comes from Alphaproteobacteria bacterium MarineAlpha3_Bin3, assembly GCA_002938075.1. Lineage (GTDB taxonomy): Bacteria > Pseudomonadota > Alphaproteobacteria > Rhodospirillales > Casp-alpha2 > Casp-alpha2. The sequence continues at coordinate 862 of PTLK01000167.1, read as the reverse complement.
CTGCCGAAGGAAGACGCCATGTCTTTGGATTCCGGCCGGGAAGACCCCGACAAGGGCGCCGCCGTTAAGATCGCCGTGCCGAGGTTGTCGCGGATCGCCAATTTTGACGACCTCGACCCGTTGGCGGCGGAGCCAAAGGTCACGGTCGAGGTCATCGACCCGGGAGAACCCATCCCCGGCGACGCCAACGCGGTCGTCATACCCGGTTCGAAATCGACCCTGGCTGACCTCGGCGTCATCCGCGACCAGGGCTGGGACGTCGATATCGCCGCCCACCGCCGCCGCGGCGGGCTAGTGGTCGGCCTGTGCGGCGGCTATCAGATCCTGGGCCACCGCATCGCCGACCCGGGCGGGATCGAGGGCCCACCCAGCGAGGCCGAGGGCTTAGGTCTCCTGGACGTGGAAACGGTGATCGCCGGCGACAAGGCGCTGATTGAGCGTTGCGGCGTCGAAGTTGAAACGGGTAAGTCTATCAAAGGCTATGAAATGCATATCGGCGACACGTCGGGCCCCGGCCTGGACCGCCCATGGCTGACACTTGAGGACGGCTGCGGCGAAGGGGCGCGTTCCACGGATGGACGGGTGATGGGGACCTACCTGCACGGGATTTTCGCCGCCGACGGGTTCCGCCATGCCTTCCTCGGGCGTATTTGCCAAGGCGAATTTGAAGGGGTCGCCTATGAGGCGATGATCGAGGAGACATTGGATGCTCTGGCGGCGCACCTGGAAGAACACCTCGACCTGGATGCGCTGCTGGCTGCGGCGGGGCCGGTGAAGGCGGCAAAATTAACCGCTACAGGCTGAACCGCACCATGGCGATGGCGGCCACCCACATGGCGTTGATCAGGCAGGCGACGACGTA
>PTLK01000166.1 GCA_002938075.1 Alphaproteobacteria bacterium MarineAlpha3_Bin3 | reverse complement strand
CATCGACGGCGCTGGTTCTGTTCATGACCTTGCTGGGCCTGGCACTGTTTTATGCCGGTCTTGTGCAGTCGAAGAACGTGCTTTCGGTGATGATGCACTGCTTCGCCATCGCGTGTTTGGTTTCGGTGCTATGGCTGGCCGGCGCTTACAGCTTGGCGTTCGGCGACGGCGGTTGTCACCGGACTCAGGGTCAGTGACGAGGAAATCACCGACGGGCTCGACGTTACTGCTCATAGCGAGAGCGGTTACAGCCTGTGACCTCTTGCAAGGAATAAGGATCGACAGCCATGAAACTGATAATGGCCATCATAAAGCCGTTCAAACTGGATGCCGTACGCGAAGCCTTGACCGAACTCGGCGTGCAGGGACTGACGGTGTCGGAGGTCAAGGGCTTCGGCCGCCAGAAAGGGCAAACGGAGATTTACCGCGGCGCCGAATACGCCATCGAATTCGTACCCAAGGTTCGGCTCGATATCGTCATCGACGATGCCGAGGCCGACCGGGTGGTGGAGGCCATCCGCGACGCCGCCAACACGGACAAGATCGGCGACGGCAAGATCTTCGTCCTCGATGTCGTCCAGTCGATGCGCATCCGCACCGGCGAGACCGGTTCCGACGCGCTTTAAACAGCAGGCCGGGCCACTTCGTCAGGCAAAATAAACAGGGGAGCTCCGGCCAAGGGAGCGCCGGTTCCGGCGCCTTGTTGGGGTCCCCTTTGTCAGTGACACCATCAACATAAAGGGCAACCCCATGGCCTACAATAACATCACCGCGAAAAAGGAAAAAGCCGTCGGCGTCATTACCCTGGACCGGCCCGACGCCTTGAACGCCCTTTGCGAGGACCTGATCGACGAAATGGCCCAGGCCCTGGACGATTTCGAAACCGATCCCAAGATCGGCTGTATCCTGCTCACCGGTTCCGAAAAGGCCTTCGCCGCCGGTGCCGACATCAAGGAAATGCAGTCCAAGGGTTACATGGACGCTTATCTGGAGGACTTTATCACCCGTAACTGGGAGCGCCTGACCCGGTGCCGAAAACCTGTGATCGCCGCCGTTTCGGGCTATGCCCTGGGCGGCGGGTGCGAACTGGCGATGATGTGCGATTTCATCATCGCCGCCGACACCGCCAAGTTCGGCCAGCCCGAGATCACCTTGGGCGTGATGCCCGGGGCCGGCGGCACCCAGCGCCTGACAAGGTTCGTCGGCAAGTCGAAGGCGATGGAGATGTGCCTGACCGGGCGCCTGATGGACGCCGACGAGGCCGAGCGGGCCGGCCTGGTGAGCCGCGTCGTCCCGGCGGCGGACCTGAAGGACGAAGCCATGAAAACGGCGCAACAGGTCGCCGCCATGTCACGGCCGGCGGCGATGATGGTCAAGGAAGCGGTCAACCGGGCCTATGAGACGACACTGGCCGAAGGGGTGCGCTTCGAAAGGCGGCTTTTCCATTCCGCCTTCGCCACCGAGGATCAGAAGGAAGGCATGCAAGCCTTCACCGAAAAGCGCAAGCCCGACTGGAAGCACCGCTAACGCTTGCGGGCGAGGGTCAGGCCGTCTCCGATAGGCACCAGGGAAAGGCTGATCCGGGGATCGCCTGCGCGTGCTTGGTTGAAGGCGCGGATGGCTTCGGTGTCTTCGTCGTCGCGGGCCGGATCGACGACGGCGCCTGACCACAACACGTTATCGACGAGGATCAACCCGCCGCGGCGGATCAGGTCGAGGGCGCGCTGGAAATAACCCTGGTAATTGACCTTGTCGGCGTCGATGAAGGCGAAATCGAAGGCGCCGCTCTCGCCGTCGGCGATCAGGGCATCCAATGTCTCCAGGGCCGGGCCGAGGCGAAGGTCTATTTTTCCGGCCACGCCCGCTTCCTGCCAATAGGGCTTGGCGCGGGAGGTGAATTCCTCGGAGATGTCACAGGCGACAATTTGGCCGTCTTCGGGCAGCGCCAGCGCCAACGAAAGCGTCGAATAGCCGGTAAAAGTGCCGACTTCCAGGCATTTGCGCGCGCCGGTCAATTCTACCAATAGCGCCATGAACTGCCCTTGTTCGGGCGATATCTGCATGTTGTGTTGGGGCATCTTCGCGGTCTCTTCGCGCAGCCGGCAAAGCACGTCGGGTTCCCTGAGCGACACCGAAAGCAGGTATTCGTACAAGGCGTCGTTAAGAACAATGGTGCGGCTCGACATGGGCTTTTCCTCCCGGACGCTTACGACAGGCGTTCGACGGTGATGGGGTCGCCGTCCTTGACAACCATCAGCCCGCGCACGTCTTCGACCGCCCGCCCCCAAACGTTGCAAGGCGACGCCAGGCGGATTTCCTCGCCTTGGGAAACCGGGGTCGGACCGAAGCCGATGGCGATGGCGTTGCCGGCCAGCCAGAAGGCGAGTTCGCCGACCTCGACCACGTCGCGGGCGTCGGCTTCGTTTTCCGACGTCACGGGGGTGTCGAAATAGACCTCTTCGCCCCAGGTACGGGCGGTCGACGAAAAGGGCAGGTTCTGGTAAATGGCGTCGGCCGTCGGGGTGTCGAACAACTCGGCCGTGATCTCGATTCCACCGATGGTCATCTTCAGCTTTCTCATTGTCGTCCTCACTGCATGGTATCCAGGGGGTCGCTTTCCTCTTCTTCCGGCGGCGGCGCGGTGCCGGCCTGATGATGAATGATCTTCCATTGCCCATCTTCGAGCACAAAAAGGTTGGTGGCGACCAGGAAACCCTGGTCCAGCACCTCATGGCAGATGACACAGGCGAAATCACCGAACACCCGCACCGTCGGGTTCTTGCAGGTGATGTGGGTGGTCGTCGGGCTGGTTAGGATGGCCTCCCAGCTTTCCATGACCTCGTCGCGGTCCGACAGCGGGTCCCAGCCGGGATGGATGCAGGTGATCGGCGTTTCCCGGGCCCAGATAGCGTCCATGGCGTCCAGGTCCCGGTTGCAGAAGGCCAGGTAAAAGGCATCGTTGGCAAAAAGCACGGCGGCGTGTTCGGGCATGTCTCGAAACCAAACGTCTAAAAAAACAGTGTAACGCCGCCGCCGCCCCGAAGGCCAATATCCTTATGCTTAACCCCGGGGCGGTCTCCGGGAAAAGGGTCGAATTAAAAGCAAGGGGTTGATCCTAAATGAAGAAAACGGCGAAATGACATGACAGGGTAAACCAGGAAGCGATAATCAGGAACGTAGGCATTTTTGAGGGACGGCTAGGATGGCCGATGATCCGACAACCCCAGATAGCGCCCTGGCGCTGGACATCAAGGAAACGCTGACCGGCAGGGCCGGCCCGGAAGTGTCGGCCGTCACTCTGGGCAACGTGCCCCCGGGGGCCGTGCTTTCCGCCGGTGCCGACAACGGCGACGGAACCTGGTCCTTGGCCGTGGCCGACCTGGAGGGCCTGACCATCACGCCGCCGCCGAGATGGACCGGCGAAATCAACCTGGTCGTCAGCGCCTTGACGAAATCCGACGATGCCGCGACCCTCCCCACCACGGCTTTCGGAATCTCCGTCATGCCTGCGGGCGCCGAAGTGCCGCTGCCCCCGGCCCCGGAACCCGGCATTGAGACCCCGATCATTGGGCTCGAAATCGATACCGGCCTCGAGGACGAAGAGGCCGCCGAAGACATTGCCGTCATCATCAGCGGCGTGCCCGCCGGCGCCGCTTTGTCGGCGGGGTCCGATGCCGGCGGCGGCACCTGGATCCTGACGGCGGCCGACCTTTCCGGGCTCGGCCTCCGCCCGCCCGCCGATGCCGACGGCGATTTCATCCTCGGCATTGCCGTCACCCGGACCGACGAGGTGGTCGCCTCGGGAAACCTGGTGGTGACCGTGGACGGCTCCCTTCCGGCTACGCCCGACACCCCGTTTGAGCCCGAGCCCGAGCCCGCCTCCGGCCCCGCGCCTGCCTCCGAAACCGTCCCCGGTGCCCCCGGCCCAGCGCCGGCCGCCTATTGGAAGCTCGACGAAATGGTCCCCGGCCGAGCCGCGGATGAAATCGGCGGACACCACGGTCTGACCCATGGCGTCGAGGACGAAGACGCCCCCGGTCCCTTCGATGCCGTCGCCGTCTTCGACGGCGTCGATGACTGTATCGAAATCCCCCACGCCGAAGCCCTGGCCCCGGCCGGCGGCACGTTGACGGTGTGGTTCAACGCCTTTGCCACCGGCGGCGGGACCCTGGCCGCCAAGGGGGCGGGGGGCTTCGCGCTCCGCCTCGACAACGGCCGGCTGACGTTCGGGATACCGTCGCCGGAAGGCCCCCGGGAAATCGACGCCGGGCCATTCGGGGCCAACGAATGGAACCAGGCGACCGTCACCTGGGGCCCGGCCGGCATGAAGACCTACCTGAACGGCCAGTTGATCGCCTCAGACGACCATGCGGGCGGCCTGACGGGCGGCCCGGCGCCGTGGTTCTTCGGTGCCGCCGAAACCGCGGCCTCCGAGGGTGAAACCCGGTCCCTGGGCGATTTTTTCCACGGTGAACTGGACGACATCGCCATCTACGCCGGCCAGCTCTCCAACGCCGAGGTCCGCGACCTCGGCCATTTCGGCATCGACGGTGTGATGACCGGCAAGACCCCGGCCATGGACTCAGC
>PTLK01000165.1 GCA_002938075.1 Alphaproteobacteria bacterium MarineAlpha3_Bin3 | reverse complement strand
TCACGGCGACCGAGAACACCGCGAAGCCGCAACACCAGAAAGGCCGCGATCATGGCGAAGAAAATAATGTCGATGAACTGAAAGCCTTCGCTCATAACGGTCAAAACTCTCTCAACCAAGGCATCCGCCGGGTGGACCACGGAGCATCCCTGGGTTAAACACACTGATCAACATTTAAACACGTTAACGGCTTACGCCGTCCAGGTCTACAAACCCGGCCCGCGAACTGGATTGTGTTTTCGTTGTTCTGGGTAGATAGGCCGGAAACGAGAAAAGAATCAAGCATGGGTGGATTTATTTTTGCCGCTTTTGTCGGGGTGCCGATTCTTGAAATCGCCCTGTTTATCGAAATCGGCAGCGCCATCGGCTTTTGGAAGACTATCGGAGTCGTCGTCCTGACGGCCCTGATCGGCACGGCGCTGCTGCAACAACAAGGCTTGGCCACGCTCAGGAAAGCCCAAGCCAGCCTCAATGAGAACCGCTTTCCCATGGATGAGATCTTCGACGGCCTGTGCCTGATCTTCGCCGGTGCCCTTTTGCTGACCCCGGGGTTCTTTACCGACGCGGTAGGGCTGTTGATGTTCGTGCAGCCTTTTCGTGCAGCACTGCGTCAAGCCCTGGGACGCTTTTTAGCCACCCGGGGCCACGTTGAGGTTTATGGCGCGGGGTTTTCGGCCGACCCGGACGCTGGCCCGGGCGCCGGACCGGGCGTCGATAGGGTAATAAATGGCGATTTCAAGGACATCACCCCGGATACGGACGGTTCCGAAAAGCCCGCGCCGACCCGAAAGCTTCCCGAGGACTAGCCGAGGAATAGTCCGGCCCCCCAGGGCCCTAAGGGAGCCCTAAGGGGCCCGAAACGGTTGTTCCCGGCCCCGATCCATGATAGCCACAGGGCCACTTTTGGATGGGAGAAAGAACAAATGGCCACGAAACCCGAAAAAGATAAGACGCCCGCCGCCGAAGAAAAAAAACCGGCGGCTAAGGTCGGCGGCACCGAGGAGGCGCAGGCCATTACCGTTAACGCCCAGTTTATCAAGGACCTGTCTTTCGAAGCCCCGGCGGCGCCCGGCATTTTCAGCCTCATGCAGGAGTCGCCGCCCGATATTAACGTCAACATCAACGTCAACGCCAATCCTCTTCAGGACAAGGTTTTCGAGGTTATTATCGAGTTTCAGGCCGAATGCAAGGTCAAGGAGCAGGTCGCGTTTATCCTTGAGCTTGAATACGCCGGGGTCTTTACCCTTAACGTTCCGGACGAGCACCTGCAGCCGATTCTTTTGATCGAATGTCCACGGCTGTTGTTCCCGTTTGCCCGTAATATCCTGGCTGATGTTTCTCGCGACGGTGGATTTCCGCCCTTGATGCTGGGACCGGTGGATTTCGCCGCCATGTTCCAGGCCCAGCTTCAGGAACTGCAAAAGGCTCAGGCCGGCGACGGCGCGGCGACGGCACCTTCGTCCGGCTAAGACGAAGGGCCCTTAAAAAAGGGTCCTAGTCCTCACTTTTCCAAATCGGCGATTCCAGCTTTTCGATGAATTGCGCGTGCGCCAATTGCTCGGCGTCGGTGGGTGCATGGGGCCGGGGCGAGCGACGGTTTTTTTCTGCCGCCTCGACGATCTTTCGTTCTTCGGCCGACAGGCCTAAGTTCTGCTGGCGGCCGCCGATCAGTTCCAGATAAACCTCGGCCAGAAGCCGGGCGTCCTTGAGGGCGCCGTGCAGCGAGCGGTCCGAATTGTCGATCTTAAAGCGCCGGCAAAGGGCGTCCAGGTTGGCTTGGGCGCCGGGGAACTTGCGCCGTGCCAGGGATACCGTATCGATGGCCCGGTCGGGGGCGATCGGCGGCTGGCTGATTTTTTCCCGTTCGGCATTGATAAAGCCGAGGTCGAATTCCGCATTGTGGATGACCAGGGTCGAATCGCCGATGAAGGCTTCGAATTCTTCGGCGATATCGGCGAACACGGGCTGTGAGGATAAAAATTCCTCGGTCAGTCCGTGGATGACGGAAGCCTGTTCGGGAATGTCCCGTTCGGGGTTGAGGTATTTATGAAAGTGTTTGCCGGTGGCCATGTGGTTGATGAGTTCAACACAGCCGATTTCCACGATTCGATGACCGGAGCGCGGGTCAAGGCCCGTGGTTTCCGTATCGAGGACCACTTCACGCAATGATTTTTCCCCTCACGTCAGGCCGTGGCGGCCATTTCGTTCCCCGCCAACGAGAAGTGATTCTGACAAGATTGAGAATCTGACGCAAGCTGAAGTCGCGTCCCAGGCCGGTTAAAACGACGAAGTCTGCCCGGCGGCGCTTTTCCGCGTCGGGTATCTGGCGGCCTAAGATGGTGTCAAACCTTTCCCGGGTCATGCCCTGCCTTTTAAGAACCCGCTGTTGTTGAATGAATTTCGGCGCCGATACGGTAACCACGGCATCACATCGGACCTCGCCGCCGGTTTCAAACAACAACGGAATGTCGAGGACGACCAGGGACCTTCCCTGGCGGGCGGTGCGGCCCAGGAACGTCTGTTCCCGGCGGCGAACCATCGGATGGAGGATTTCCTCGATCCGGGCCAGGGCCTGCGCGTCGGCGAAAACCTTTTTGGCAATCAGTTCTCGGTCGAGGGTGCCTTTATTGACCGTGTCCGGAAACAAGTCCTTGATCCGGGGTGCCGCCTCGCCGTTTTCGGCCAACAATTCATGGACGGCTTTATCGGCATCGTGGACAGGAATGCCCAGGCGCCGGAAGTTGTCGGCGGCGGTGGATTTTCCCATTCCAATGGAGCCCGTCAGCCCAAGGATCATCATCTCTCCAGGCCCTCCAGGACATGCGCCCTGAGCGCGTCGGTGACGACGGGCTCGGCCCCGAACCATTGATCGAACCCGGGCCGGGCCTGGTGCAACAGCATCCCCAAGCCATCAACGGTGAGATTGCCGCGCCCGGCCGCGTCTTTCAACAGCGGTGTTGTCAACGGGGCGTAGACAATATCGGTGACCACGGCCTTCGCGGGCAGCGGAGAAAGGTCGATCTCCAGGGGTTCCTTGTCGGTCATCCCCAGGGTCGTGGTGTTGACTAAAAGGCCCGCCCCTTCAAGCACCTTCGTACGGTCGGCCCAGGGAACAACAATGATGGCGCCGCCAATATCGTCTTTCAGGGATTCGGCGCGCGATAGGGTGCGGTTAACCAGTCGCAACTCCTTTAGGCCGGCATCCAACAGCGCCGCGATGATTGCCCGTGCGGCGCCGCCGGCGCCGAGAACCACGGCGGACTTGTTGTCGGCTGTCCATTCAGGAGCGCCGGACTTCAGGTTTTCGATAAAACCGTAGCCATCGGTGTTGCTGCCGGCGAGGCTCCCGTCCGCTCCGACGACGACGGTATTCACCGCGCCGATGCGGCTCGCCACCGAATCCATGGTGTCGACGATGGTGGCGGCGGCTTCTTTGTGAGGCAGGGTGAGGTTGACCCCGGCGAAGCCCCGCTCGGGCAGTGAGCGGAGAGAATTCTCAAGGCCGTCGGGGGCGACGGCAAGGGCACTATAGGTACCGTCGATTCCCAGCTCCTTCAGCCAGAATCCATGCAGCCGGGATGACAAGGAATGACTGACGGGCCATCCGATGACGCCGGCTTGTATGGTTTTTCCGTTTTCCGTCATGGTTTTTTAAAGCCCCGCTCCGGGAACGCCGTCGTTGTTATTTTAAAGATGGGGCACCCCGCCGTCGCCCCTATCGCTCTATTCTCCGAGTGCACCCGCTTACCGTAAAACCCAAGCAGCGGCAGCAGGGGCAAACCCAAAACGGTGAAATAATCGCCCTCGATGCGGGTAAAAAGCTGTGCCCCCGTCTGTTCCAATCGGTAGGCACCGACGCTTTCCAGAATTCCGGGGCCGGCGTCGTCGATGTAACGTTCCAGAAACGCATCGCTGAATTCGCGCATGGTCAGGCTCGCCGTTTCAAGATGTCGCCAGATGCATTCTTCCCCCTGGTGTACCGCCACGGCGCTGATCAGCCGATGCGTGCAGCCGCGAAGGGTCCTTAGGGTTTCCGCCGCGTCGTCCTGGTCTTGCGGTTTTTCGAACCACCTGCCTTCGTATTCAAGGATCTGATCGGCGCCGATGATCAGCGCTTGCGCGTGGCGTTTTTGGACCTCGTCGGCCAGGGCCAGGGACGCGGTCGTGGTTTCCACGTCGGCGCCCTGTTTCGCCATTCGGTCCTTCAGCTCTCTCTCGTCGATCTCGGCAGGATCACAGACGTGAGGAACACCGGCGCTTTCCAGGATTTGGCTCCGTTCCATGCTGGCTGACGCCAGAATGATCTCCCTGGCCGGGTTCAGGATTCCTGCTCCCGGCGGCGGTTGTACAACTGTATGATGGTTGCCGCGGTTTCCTCGATGGATTTGCGGCTGACGTTGATCACCGGCCAATCGTGCTTGGTGAATAGGCGCCGCGCGTCGTTGATTTCCTTGGACACTTTGTCCAGGTCGACGTAATCCGTTTCCTCATCCTGATCGAGTATGCGCAGGCGCTGTCGACGAATCTCAACCAGCCGTTTCGGATCTTTGGTGAGCCCAATAATCAAGGGACTGTTGGCCGTAAACAGTTC
>PTLK01000164.1 GCA_002938075.1 Alphaproteobacteria bacterium MarineAlpha3_Bin3 | reverse complement strand
TTTTACGGGCCCGACCCGGCGCTCAGCTTCGCCTTTGTGACGTCGGTCTCGGTGCTGTTGATCGCCTGTCCCTGCGCCATGGGGCTGGCGACGCCGACAGCGATCATGGTCGGCTCGGGGAAGGGCGCCGAAATGGGCGTGCTGTTCCACAAGGGGGCCGCCTTGGAAGTCCTGGCCCGGGTCGACACCGTGGTTTTGGACAAGACCGGCACCTTGACCCAGGGGCAGCCGGAAATGACCGATTTCGACGCCGTCGATTGCGACGCAACGGAAATCCTCCGTCTCGTCGCGGCGGCCGAATCGAAAAGCGAACACCCGATCGCCGAGGCCATCGTCCGCGCCGCCAGGGAACGGGGAATGGAGATTCCTCCGGTCCGGGATTTCAAGGCCGAGCCCGGCTTTGGCATCAAGGCCGACGTCGACGGCCGCCGGGTGCAGGTCGGCGCCGGCCGATATATGGAACGCCTCGGTATCGACCTCAAGGATGTCGAGGCGCGCGCCGGCGAATTGGCCGCCGAGGCCAAGACGCCCCTCTATGCGGCCGTCGACGGACAACTGGCGGCGGTGATCGCCGTCGCCGACCCTTTGAAGGACGGTAGCCTGGAAGCCGTCGGGGCGCTTCATGCCCTCGGCCTCGAAGTCGCAATGCTGACCGGCGACAACCGCGGCACCGCCGAATCCATTGCCCGCCAGGCCGGCATCGACAGGGTCATGGCCGAAGTCCTGCCCGGCCAAAAAGCCGACGAGGTCAAGCGCCTTCAGGCCGGCGGCAAAAAAATCGCCTTCGTCGGCGACGGCATCAACGACGCCCCGGCCCTAGCCCAGGCCGACGTCGGCATCGCCATCGGCACTGGAACCGATATCGCCATCGAGGCCGCCGACGTGGTCCTGATGTTGGGCGACCTGCGGGGAATCGTCAACGCCGCCGGGCTGTCGAAGCGGGTGCTGAGGACCATCTGGAGCAATTTTTTCTGGGCCTACGCCTATAACGTGGTCCTGATCCCGGTCGCCGCCGGGGTGCTGTATCCGCTTTGGGGATTGCTGTTGAACCCGATGCTGGCGGCCGGCGCGATGAGCGCCTCAAGCGTCTTCGTGGTCACCAATTCGTTGCGTCTGCGCGGGTTCCGGCCACCCATCGAGAGCCGGCATCGGGTCATTCAGGAGACGATTGAAAATATCGAACAAGCGGCATGATTTCACATGGAGGATCAAAATGAACATCGGCGAAACGGCATCGGGATCCGGCGTCCCCGCCAAGACCATCCGCTATTATGAAAGCATCGGCCTCATCCCACCGGCGGTCCGGGCCGAGAACGGTTACCGGAACTACTCCCCTTTCGACATCAAGACGCTGAAGTTCATCCAGCACGCCCGGCGGCTCGGGTTTTCGGTCAAGGACGTGGGCGGCCTGTTGGAGCTTTGGCGGGACAAAAGCAGGACCAGCGCCGACGTCAAGGCCCTGGCCCTCAAACATATTTCCGACGTCGAAAAACGCATTGCCGAACTGCAATCCATCCGCAACACACTGATCGACCTGACCGACCGCTGCCATGGGGATGACAGGCCCGATTGTCCGATCCTCGAGGACCTGGCGGCCGGTCCCGATGGCTGAGGCTATGGCTGAAGGCGATGGTAAAAAGAGAGCGGGACTAACCGGTGCGGTGCTTGCGGCGGTTAAGGCCGCCGTAAAATTCGTCCCGAGAGCGCCGGCAGTCGGGACCGAAGAAGTCGCTGACCCGGAAGAACGGCCGGGTGTTCTCTATCACCGCGCAGATGCGGAAATAGATCATTTTCGCCGACACCGGCTTGGCCAGAAATTGGGTCATGCCCGTGTCCCGCGCCGTGCAGACATGCTGGGATTCCGTATTGGCGGTACAGATGATGACCGGCACGTAGGGATCGGAGCTTTCCTCGTCCTGGCGGACCCGGGCCAAGAAGGCCATGCCGTCCAGGCCATGGGCCCAGTCGCACAGGATAAGATCAACCTGGAACTGGATGAATATGTCCCAGGCCATTTCAGGGTCTGGGGTGCTGTGGACGGTGGGTACGCCGAACTCGCTGAACACGTCGGTCAGCAGCCTGCGTACCAGAAGGTGCTTTTCAAGCACAAGTATGCTCAGCTTTCCCAAGTCATAGGAACGCTTGGCACGCCTCACCCTATTGTAACATTGGCGTTGGCCGCCAATTTCAATTCGACTCCGCAATGTAGCATGTAAAACTTACACCAACATGACAATAAAGATTCACCAACCTTTAAATTCAGACATGGGCCGGAAGAAAGCGGGTGATGCGGAAGGCGAACGGTAATGGCCATTAAGTCCCGGACCCGTAAGGCCGGCAACAATAAACCGGGGGAACCGGGCCGGCGGCCCCAACTTCGTTTGAATCCCCTTCGCCAGGCGTTTTTCGTCGGCTTGGCCGTGGCCGGAATCGCCATCGGATACGGTGTTGGAATCTTGACGGAAACCACCCCGCCGCCGGCAAAGTCAGAGTCTGTCTCCTCGGTAACGCTTCCGCCCCTGCTTCCCGAAGACACCAAGGTGCATCAAGGGAAACCCGTGCGCGCCTATGAAGAGGCCCTGCCCCAGGACATCATCGAATCAACCGAAACCCGGCCCGCCGTCAAGGTCCTCAGGGGTACGGCGGAAAAGACGCCGTCTCCCGATGCTCAGGCGGCCAGCCCCCCGAGCCCCGACAATCAAGACCCTGCCCGAACCAAGGAAGCAGCGCTGGCGAGGGAAAAATCGGCGGCGCCAAAAACGGAGGCCGGGATAGAGCCGTCCCCAGCAAAGACCGAATCGCCGAGAGAGACGGCCTCCTTGCCGCCGGCCGTTCCCGCTGAGGGCAAGAAAGCCAGGATCGTCATCGTCATCGACGACCTCGGTATCGACAGACCGCGGACCGCCCGGGCCATTCGATTGCCGGGCCCGTTAACGATGTCGTTCCTGACCTATGCCCCCGACCTCGACAAACAGACCCGTGCCGCCGGCGACGCCGGCCATGAGCTGTTGCTGCACATTCCCATGGAACCTGGCAGCCTGGACGTGGACCCGGGCCCGAACGTCCTGCTGACCGGCATTCCGCGCCAGGAACTGCTAACCAGCCTGAAATGGAACCTGGATCAATTCACCGGTTACGTGGGGGTCAACAATCATATGGGCAGCCGCTTCACGGCGGACTTGGCGGGAATGGTCGCGGTCATGGAGGTATTGAAAAAAAGGAATTTGTTTTTTCTGGATTCCATTACCGCCGGCAATTCCGTCGCCCGCAAGGCGGCCCGGAAAATCGACGTGCCCTTCGCCGGACGAAATATCTTTCTCGATCACGCCGACGACGTGGCGGGGATTAACAAGCGTCTGGTTGAGGTCGAATGGCTGGCGAAAAGGACCGGCCTAGCCATCGCCATCGGCCACCCGCGCGAAGCGACTCTGAAAGCACTGGTTCCGTGGCTAAAGGATATCGAGAACCGGGGGTTCAAGCTGGTTCCGCTTTCGTTCGTGGTAAAACCTCGAAGATCACCAGGGTAGGGGCGATTGAATGTCGGCAAACCGCTTGACCTTCCCTTAGGGGGATGGAGTGCAATGGAACTCGACGCCGACGATTGATAGGAAATCTAAGTGACCAAAACTTATCGAGTCTTGGGCATGACCTGCGACGGCTGCGCGAAGGCGGTCACCAACGCCATAAAGACGGCGGTGCCCGAAGCGGCGGTGGAAGTCGACCTGGACGGCAAACAGGTGACGGTCGAAGGCGCCGACGATGACGGCGCCATCCAACAGGCCGTCGAAAGCGCCGGTTTTGAATACGGCGGCCCCGCCTAACGGATTTTCGGGGAGCCAAGCCTTCCGGGGTTCAGGCTTTCCCGGTGGCGAACTTGACCGCCTCCTCGGCCGCCTGGAGCAGAGCCTTGGCCTTGTTGCAGCTTTCCTGAAACTCGTTTTCCGGGTTGCTGTCGGCGACCACGCCACCGCCGGCCTGCACGTACAGGACATCGTCCTTGATGACCGCCGTCCTCAGCGCGATACAGGTGTCCATGTCACCGTTGGCGCCGAAATATCCGATACAGCCCGAATAGACGCCACGGCGTTCCGGTTCCAGTTCTTCGATAATTTCCATCGCCCGGACCTTCGGCGCGCCGGAAACCGTGCCGGCCGGGAAACCGGCGAGCAGGGCATCGATGGCGTCGAATTTCGGATCGAGGTCGCCTTTGACGTTGGACGCGATGTGCATGACGTGGGAATATTTCTCGACGATGAACTGCTCGGTAACGTTCACCGTTCCCACTTTGGCGATCCGCCCGACGTCGTTGCGCCCCAGGTCGAGCAGCATCAGGTGTTCGGCGATTTCCTTCGGATCGGAAAGCAGGTCTTCGACAAGGGCCGCGTCCTCGGCGGCCGTTTGGCCACGTTTTCGGGTTCCCGCCAAAGGCCTAAGTGTGATCTTGCCGTCGCGGACGCGGACCAGGATCTCGGGGCTAGAGCCGACGACGGAAAAATCTCCGAAATTGAGATAAAACAAAAACGGCGACGGATTAAGCCTTCTCAAGGCCCGGTAAAACGAAAACGGCGGCAACGTGAAAGGCAGTTTAAACCGTTG
>PTLK01000163.1 GCA_002938075.1 Alphaproteobacteria bacterium MarineAlpha3_Bin3 | reverse complement strand
AGACGCTCAGCCGCGCCGAGGCCAAGACCCGGGCCGAGGCCCTGGGCGCCAAGGTCGCGGGCAGCGTCTCGAAGAAGACCGATTACGTGGTGGTCGGTGACGACGCCGGTTCGAAGGCCAAGAAAGCCAAGGAACTGGGCGTCGAGACGATAAGCGAAGAGGCGTGGCTGAAGCTGATCGGGTAGGGTCCCACTCCCAAGTTAATGGACGGGTTCATGAATATTCAAATCGTTCCCTATTCACATGACCCAGGGCAGATATTGCGCGTCAGGTTCCAGGCGCTGAATCCGGGACGGGTTTTAATGAAGTTTTTTCGGCAGCTCCTTGATCGCCGTCTCGATCAACGCCTCGGCCTGCTTGCTTTTGAGGTTGTCGGCCAGGAAATCGCGGGTGGCGCCGATGGCGACGTCGACGGTATGGGCCTGGACCTGTTCCAGTGCCGCCGCCTCGGCCTGGGTGATGCGGTCCATGGCCTGCTTTTCACGCCTTTCCAGCGCCGCCTTAAGCCTTTCGCGGCCCTGTTGGGTCAGGCGTTCGGCCTCTTCCTTGGCGTGCTCGACGATGGCCTCGGCCTCCTTCACCGCGTCGCGCTGCTGGCGCTGATAGCTGGCCAGCAGGTTCTGGGCTTCCTCGCGCAGCTTTTCGGCCTCTTCCAGGTCGGCGCGGATTTTGTCGGCCCGCTTATCCAGGGCAGCGGCGATGGCGCCGGAAATCGGCCTCGCCAGGGCGCCGACGAAAACGAAGAAGGCGACCATCACCCAGAACGTGGGATCGTTGAGGAATTGCGTGATCAGGTCCATGGTTACCGGCCTTCGGGCTTGGGTGCACTGTCGAGGGCCTTGGCGACGGCCTTGGCGACGGACTTTTCCGCCGGCGCTTCACCGGTCAGCCGCTCGAGCACCGCGGCGGTAACCTCGATGGTGGCGACGCGGATGTTGTCCATGGCGTCGTTTACGGCCTTAGCGATCTCGTCCTCGGCGGCGGTGATCCTGGCGCTTAGGTCCAGGGCCAGCTCGGCTTCGCGTTCGGCCGCCTCCCCCGACATCCTGGCCGTCGCCTCGGCGATATGGGTATTGGCCCCGGCGCGGGCCTCGTTCATCGCTTGTTCATAGGCGGCCAAGGTTTCTTCGGCCTCTTTTTTCGATTCCTGGGCCTTGTCCAGGTTGTCCTCGATGCGCCTTTGCCTGGCTTCCAGCAAGTCGGCGATGCGCGGCACCGCCACCCGCCACATCAAAAGAAAAAGCGCGGTGAAGGTGATGACCAGCCACACGACTTGCGGCAGGAAGGTATTGACGTCGAGTTGCGGCATGGCGCCGTTCCGCCCCTATTGGTCGGCCAAAGTGGCGGTTAGCCGAACAGGATGACGAGCGCGATGACCAGGGCGTAAAGGGCGATGGCTTCGACCAGCGCGAACCCCAGCATGGTCATTGGGAACACCGCCGCTTGGGCGGCCGGGTTGCGGCCGACGGCTTGAATGAAGGCGGCGAAGACGTGGCCGATGCCGATGCCGGCGCCGATCACGCCGACGACGGCGATGCCAGAACCCAGCATCTTGGCGGCTTCGATATCCATTTATTTGATCCTTTCTTTGGTTTTCCGGTTGGCGGATTTAATGCAGATGCAAGGCGTCGTTGAGATAAAGGCAGGTCAGGATGGTGAACACAAAGGCCTGCAGGAAAGCGATGACGATCTCAAGCCCGGTCAGGACGACGACGAAGGCCAGCGGAAAGACGCCGAACAGCCCCAGGGCGACGACGAAACCGGCGAACACCTTGAGCAGCGTATGCCCGGCCAGCATGTTGGCGAACAGCCGCACGCTTAGGCTCATCGGGCGCGACAGGTAAGAGATGATCTCGATCGGCACCAGCAGCGGCGCCATGATCAACGGCACGCCTGGGGGCATGAAAAAGGTAAAGAAATGTATTTTGTGCTTGATCAGCGCGATGACGGTAACGCCCAGGAACACTACCATGGCCATGGTGAAGGTGACGATGATGTGGCTGGTGAAGGTGAATCCGTAGGGCACCATGCCGATGAGATTGCCGACCAGGACGAACATGAACACGGTGAAGATAAACGGGAAATAGGGCCGGCCTTCGGTGCCCACGGTGTCTTTGACCAGGTTGGCAATGAAAACGTAGGAGAGTTCGACCATCGATTGCCATCGCCCAGGCACTATGGCCGGGCGGCGCATGCCGAGAATCAGAAAGACGCCGATGGCGACAACCGTCAACACCATGAAGGCGGCGGAATTGGTTAACGAAACGTCCACGTCGCCGATCTCGATCGGCACCCAGCGTTTGATTTCGAATTGAGAAAGGGGGCTTTGACCTGCGGCCAACGTCTTTATCCTTCGATCCCTGTGCCCCGGTCGTCTCCAGGGTCTTGGTCTTGCCCCGGTTCTGGGCCTTGATTGTAGCCGACGGCGTAACCGAAGCCGCGAGCCATCCTGTAAACGTTCAAAACGCCGGCGGCACTCCCAAGGAGGATGAACACTACCATCAGCCACGGGCCGGTCCCGAGCCAGCGGTCCAGCAACCAGCCGATAACCACCCCGATGGCAAGGGCAGAAACTAACTCGACACCGACGCGCATTGCAAGGCCGAGTGCGCTTCCGGGAGTCGAATTTTCGGCCCCCGTGGCGGGCCCGGATCGGTCCGGTTTGCCGCGCGCCTCACGGAGCCGGGCGTCCAGCTCTTCGAGTTCCTTTTCCGGCCGTTGATCGCTCATCCCGGCACCCTCCCGGAAGCCGCCGTTCATCTTCGGCCCGGAGGACCGGCTGTCAAGCGTTGGTCAGGATGCGACGGGGGTTCTAGGCGGTGGCCCGCAGTTCCTCGGCCCGGCTCAGGTCCACCGATACCAGTTGCGAGACGCCGCGCTCGGTCATGGTGACGCCGTAAAGCCGGTCCATGCGGGCCATGGTCATGCGGTGGTGGGTGATGATGATGAAGCGGGTGGTATCGGTTTTGGCCATCTGTTCGAGCATCGTGCAGAAGCGGTCGACGTTGGCGTCGTCGAGCGGCGCGTCGACCTCGTCGAGCACGCAGATCGGCGCCGGATTGGTCTGGAACACCGCGAACAGGAGGGCGATGGCGGTCAGGGCCTGCTCGCCGCCGGACAGCAGCGACAGCACCTGCAGGCGCTTGCCGGGCGGGCTGGCCATGATCTCCAGCCCGGCTTCCAGCGGGTCGTCGGATTCGGTCAATTCTAGGTGCGCCCGGCCACCCCCGAAAAGCCGCTCGAACAGTTCCTGGAAGTGCTTGTTGACCTCTTCGAACGACGCCAACAGCCGTTTGCGTCCTTCGCGGTTCAATTCGGAAATCCCGCGCCTGAGCTTGTCGATGGCCTTGAGCAGGTCTTCACGTTCGACGCCCAGGGTATCGATCTGCTCTTTCATCTTGGCCGCTTCCTGCTCGGCCCTCAGGTTAACCGGCCCCATGGTCTCGCGCTCGCGCAAGAGTCGCTCCACCTTGCGCTCGACGGCTTCAAGGTCCGGCAGGTCGGCGTCGGGTTTGAGACCGGAAATCTCGAACAACTGCTTAGGGCCGCATTTGAGGCGGTCCTTGATGAGCTCCTTGATCGCCTCGCAGGCTTGTTTGGCCTGTTGGACGGCGCCCTCGGCCCGGACCATGTTCTCCCGGGCCGCCGCCAGTTCGGCCTCGGCGGCGCGCAGGTTCTTGTCGGCTTCCCCCAGCGCCATTTCGGTCTCCGCCAGTTGGTCGGCTAAGCCCTTGCGCTTTTCCTCGGCCGTGTCGACGGAACCGAGAAGGGCGTGGCGCTGCTCGGCGATTTCGTCCGGGCGGGCGTCCAGGCGTTCAAGCTCCTGGTCAAGCGCCTGGCGCCGTTCGTCCAGTTGCCGCAATTGCGCCTTCGCGGCTTCGCCGCGGCCGGTCCAGGACTTGGTTTCGCCCTCGATGGTAGCCAGGCGTTGGCGGCGTTCTTCGGCGGCCCGCACCAGGGTGTCGTGGCGGCTCTGGCATTCCACCTGATGGGCGCGGCGCCCAGTCAGTTCGGCGCGCAGGCCGGCAATTTCGTTTCGTGCCCCGGCCGGGTCGGGTATTTCGTCCAGGGCCTTGCGGGATTCGCGTTCTTCGGTTTGCAGGTGTTGCTGGTCGCCCTCGATGGCCGTCGCTTGATCGTGCAAGGAGGCGAGAAGAGAAACATGGCCGGCCAGGTGGTCCTTGATTTCGGCCACCCGGTCGCGGGCCTCGCCATAGGCCCCGTCAGCCACGGACGCCGCTTCACGGGCTGCGCGTTCGGTTGCCCGGGCCTCGTCTTCGGCCTGCTTCGCCGCCGCTTGACGGTGTTCGGCGACTTTCGCCGCCGCTTCGGCCTCGGCCAGCTTTTCGCGGGCTTCCTTCAGGCGCTTGCGCTGCTCCAACCGGGCCTGGGCGGTGGTGGTGGCGGAAGCGGAGACGGTGAACCCGTCCCAGCGCCACAGCGACCCGTCGCGGCTGACCAGACGCTGACCCTGGGCCAGGTCGACGGCCAGACGGCGGGCTTCGTCTTCGCCGTCGACGACGCCGATCTGCGACAGCCGGCGTTCGAGGGCGGCGGGGGCTTGGATGAAATCGCTCAACGGCGGGGTGCCGCCGGGCAGCGCCG
>PTLK01000162.1 GCA_002938075.1 Alphaproteobacteria bacterium MarineAlpha3_Bin3 | reverse complement strand
GGCACGGTACAAGATTTACATCATCGACGAAGTCCACATGTTATCCAAACACGCCTTCAACGCGCTGTTGAAGACGCTCGAAGAGCCGCCCGAGCACGTTAAATTCGTTTTTGCCACCACCGAGATCCGCAAGGTTCCGGTGACTGTACTCAGCCGCTGTCAGCGATTCGACCTCAGGCGCATCGACATGGAGACGCTGGGAAAGCATTTCAGGGACATTACCGAAAAGGAAGGCGCCCGTATCTCCGAGGCCGCTCTTCAACTGATTTCCCGGGCCGCCGACGGTAGCGTCCGCGACGGCCTCAGCCTTCTCGATCAGGCCATTTCCCACACCGCCCACGGAGAGGGCGGCGAAATCGACGAGGCCGAGATCCGCGAAATGCTGGGCCTGGCCGACCGCTCGCAAAGCTTCCAACTTCTCGAGGCCGTCCTGGCCGGCGACGTGGCCCCGGCGCTGAAGCTTCTCGATCAGCTCTACCGGGAAGGCGCCGACCCGCAGGCCGTTCTCGAGGACCTTCTGGAAATCACCCACTGGCTGACGCGAATCAAGGTCGTCCCCGATGCCGCCGACGCGGCGCAAGTGCCAGAAATCGAACGGATTCGGGGCAAGGACCTGGAAGGCCGCCTGTCGATAGCGACGCTGGCCCGGGCCTGGCAGATGCTGCTCAAGGGTTTGGCCGAGGTGCGCCAGGCGCCGTCACCGATTCAGGCGGCGGAGATGATCCTGGTCCGGATGGCCTATGTCGCCGACCTGCCGACGCCGGCCGACGCGATCCGCGAACTGGACCGGGGCTCGGAGCAAGGTCCGGAGCAGGGATCAACTTGGGGCGAAGGGGAGAAACCCCGCGAATCCGCATCCCCGCCCCGGAAAGCCACGCAAGCCGAATCCGATAAGCCGTTGCCCGAACCGCCGCCGCCCCCGGCGCCCGAAGCCCAATTGACCGGCACCGGCGATGCGCCGGTGATCCCGCCGCCGACGTCCGAGGCAGTGCCCGAGACGGCGCTCGAGACGGTTCCAGATATGGTCCCCGGGGCGATCGACAGGCCCAACCCCGTGACCCTGGAGCAGATTGCGAAACTGGCCGCCGACACCGGCCGGGACCGGCTGCACCGTTTCCTCACCGGCGACGTGAGGTTGACCCGCTTCGAGCCTGGAAGGATCGAGTTCAACACCCGTGCCGGGGCATCGGGGGACATGGTTCAAGCCCTTCGCGAGTTCCTAAACAGCGCCACGGCCCGGTCCTGGACGGTGACCGTTGCCAACGAAGCCGGGGCGCCGACCCTGGAACAGCAACAACAGGAGGGGGCCAGGGACTCGAAGGCCGAGGCCGCCGGCCATCCCCTGGTCAAGGCGGTGTTGGAAACCTTTCCCGGGTCCACCATCGAGGAAGTCCGCCCGCCGCCGGCGCCGGAAACCGGCCAAGGCGTCGCCCATGAAAGCGAGGAAGACCGGGACGGCGGCTGATATTAAGGAGCGGGCTTAGAGAGTAAACGCGTTCCCCGACGCCTGGCCCCAGGCTTCCATGAAGTCGTTCAGGTAGGGCCTTTCCCCGGCCTCCTGCTCGATCATCGCCACGATGTCGGCGATGGCGGCGTTATAGCCGTCGATGCCGATCGTCCCCCGGTGCACCATCAGCCGCAGATAGACCAGATAGGTCGTCAGCACGTCGGTCTCGCAGTAATGGCGGACGTCCTCGATCCGGCCTTCGTCCACCAGCCCGGCGACTTGCGAGCCGGAAATCCCGAACTTGCCCGGCAGGCCCAGCACGGCGGAGACCTCGTGCAGGCTGACCCGGGCCGAGGCACCGTAATCGGACAGCACGTCGAGCAAATCGCAATGCCAGTCCGTCGAGTAGCGGCTCTGGTAACTGTTCCACTTATCGCCGGCGCCGTAGAGCCAAGATACGGAAACGCCGTGCACCATGGCTCGGTATTTGAGCACCGGCAGGTCGAAGCCGCGGCCGTTGAAGCTGACGAGCCGCGGTTTGAGGCGCTCGAAATAGCCGAAAAAACCCTGCAAAAGCTTTTTCTCGTCAAAACCCGCCTCGCCGCCAGAGCGTAGTTCGCGCAATAAATAGGCTTCTTGATTGCCGTCGCGTTCGATCTCGGCTTCCAGGAAGCTGATCGCCACCACCTTTTGGAAGGGCTGGCGCGGGAAGGGGTTCTTGCCACCGGTTTTTTCCAGGTGATAACGCTCCAGCTCTTGGCGGCGGGCGGCCACGTCCGGGTCGTCGAATCCCGTCAGGCTAGGGACGGCGTCGGTGTCAAGCATGGTTTCGATATCAAAGACGAAGAGATTTTGGTGCTGCATGGCCCGAGTGTTATACACTGGGGACCGCCCCTGGCCCATAGGACACGAGACCGCCCCAATCCTTTCTTGGCAAAGAGCCAAACCCCTTCTTGGCAAAGAGACAGTGACCCATGACAAACCTCGGAAAGATGATGAAACAGGCCCAGGAGCTCCAGGGCCGCATGGCCGACCTGCAAGAGCAACTGGCGCAACTGGAAATTACCGGCGCCGCCGGCGGCGGCATGGTCGAAGTGACCTTGAACGGCAAGGGCGAGGCCCGCAAGTTCAAGATCGACCCGGCGGCCGTCAACGCCGAAGACACGGAGATGCTGGAAGACCTGCTCCTCGCCGCCTTCAACGACGCCAAGAGCAAGCAGGAACAGGCGATGCGCGAGAAAATGTCGGCCTTGACCGGTGGCCTGCCGCTGCCGCCGGGGATGGCGCTGCCTTTCTAGGGCCGGGACGAGTTCGAACCGTTGAGGGTCAGGACATGGTTTCCGCCGATATCGAACGCCTGATCGGGCTTTTGGCCAAGTTACCGGGGCTCGGGCCGCGCTCGGCGCGCCGCGCCGTGCTGCATCTGGTCAAGCGCCGCGAATCCCTAGCCCAGCCGCTGGCCAAGGCGATGGCGGAAACCCTCGATAACATCAAGACGTGCTCGCGGTGCGGCAACCTGGACAGCCAGGACCCCTGCGCGCTGTGCCGGGATCCCAAACGGGACGGCTCGGTGATCTGCGTCGTCGAGGACGTCGCCGACCTGTGGGCGCTGGAGCGCTCGGCCGCGTTCCGCGGCCATTATCACGTTCTCGGCGGCACCCTGTCGGCGCTCGACGGCATCGGGCCGGAGGACCTGAACATCCCGGGCCTGCTGGCCCGTGTTAACGAGGACGGCGTCAAGGAGGTCATTCTGGCGACCAGCGCCACCGTCGACGGCCAGACGACGGCGCATTTCCTTGCCGACAAGCTGGCCGGCACCAAGGCCGAGGTCACCGAGCTGGCGCATGGGGTGCCGGTCGGCGGCGAGCTGGATTACCTGGACGACGGCACACTCAGCGCGGCGCTCAGGGACCGCCGGCCGGTGTAGGGAGGTGGAGTCACCGCCGCCCTTGAATCCCAGGATAGGCAACGGTGGACATCGGTCGGCATTTGTTGTGCAAACGGTAGGCACCGGGTGAACATTGGGTAGTAATTCGGTGGACATTGGGTGGTTAACGGGTGGTTTTTAAAACCTTTCGGCGGTCCGGACGAAAAAAAGAACGCAAGCGTCCTCATGTGCCTCCGAGTTCGCCACAGGGACGTGAGTTAAAAGCTATTCACCATGTCAAAGAGCGATATTGACAATAAGAACAAAAGAAGAACATAAGTCCATCCGCCGGATTTGTCAATGGGTGTGGGGGGGCCGGGATGATAAACCGAAAGTCCGCCCGCCTGCCGAAGTGGTACGGCCCGTCGCCCGACCTGCCTGCGCGGAGCCTAGGCTCTGCTTCGGCCAAGGCAGGAGGCTTTGGGCCGCAGGGCAGAGGGCAGGCGGACGGGTGGTTATGACTATGAGCAGACGTTCATCGGCTCAGTGAATGGCATCCGCTTTACCCCCGAAAGCAGACATAACCAAAGGCTGCGATCAATGTCGGCTTATGACCCGAAGCGGACATTCTTTGGGTTATGCAATTGACGTTGTCCGTAGCGAGTCCTTAAACTCCCTGTCATCAAAAGAATTCACGGATACTGCCTAAAAATTTATTATCCGGTTAAACGATCCATCCCGATCACACCTAACAGAGGGGGCTTCCATTGAATAAAATTGATCTTATCGCTGCGGTGGCGAGCCGCGCTGGTTTATCGAAGGCCGACGCAGCGAAGGCTGTAGATGGCATCACTTCGTCAATCACTTCCGCTCTTCAAAGAGGCACGGAAGTACGTCTCGTTGGCTTCGGTACCTTTAGCGTTCGTCATCGTAAAGCCACTACAGGCCGCAACCCGCGGACGGGTGAGCGGATTCAGATTGCTGCCAAGAATGTACCGAAGTTCAAGTCCGGCAAGGCATTGAAGGCTGCGGTCAAATAAACCGTTTGCATTTCGGATTCCCGTACCGGCTGCGCCATTGGTGCAGCCGGTATCGTATTGGGCGTTGGCTTCCTTCAGGATTTCCCTACCAAGACCTGCATAGCATCACTGTGGTGCAGTATCGATTATAGGACCAAGGTATGGACGGGAGCGAGTGAGAAAGAAAGGGGGAAGGAATTCAACAAAGGTTGAACGAAGTTGACGAACAGTGGCGTCAAGCGCGTATAGACGGAGACAAGAAGGAAACCGAGCGGCTG
>PTLK01000161.1 GCA_002938075.1 Alphaproteobacteria bacterium MarineAlpha3_Bin3 | reverse complement strand
CGGATGTGGTCTTTCAGGTCCATGGCTTATCCTAAAACCTTGGCGGGGCTTTCGTAAACCACCCTCGGGTTGTACCCTTCGCCGCCGGCCGGGCCGGAGGAAGTCGGCCCTCAAAGCCTGAACACCGCCGTCGCCGGGCTAGCTTTGCCACCGTGGGCCTCGAACCCCTGCACCGAAAGCGTGCCCCGGGCAGCGTTGGCGACGATGGCAAGGCGCGTCGTCGGATTCAAGATCGGCGGCCGCACCCAGGAAAAATCGCCGGGCGCGCGGTCCCTCAGTTCCTCCATCATCCGCCAGCGGCCTTCGCTGTCGCCGCCCCGGGGGTGGCCCGTCCCGCCGCCGGCGATCCAGTGATTGGCGATGCTGGCCGGGGCGCCCTGCACATGGGCCAACTTTTCCCCCCGTTCGATGACGCAGCCCTCGCCGTCTTCGATCCCGGCCAGGGTAAAGAACGCCGGGATCGCCAGCGTCGTTTCGCACAGCATACCCTTGGCGTCTGTGTAGGTCCGGGCTTCATCGAACACCCGGCGCAACAGATGCACCGGCGGCAGCGCCCGGCTGCGCCAGACAGGGCGGCGGTTGAGCGCCCAATCGAGCCAGCACGACGGCGTCAGGCGGCGTATCGGCGGTTGGTTGATGGCGGCGGCGAAGCGCCCGGGGGCCATGGCGGTGGCGACGCCGACGAAGCCGGGCCAGGTGACGTTCCACCACGAGCCTGCCGGGCCTTCGTGGCCGGCCGCCACCACGTCCCGGCCGAGGCCCGGTAGCGGCCAGTCCAGCGTCCTCAGCAATCGGGTGCCCGCGCCCTCGGGGTCGGGGCCGACACCGGCGGTGCACGTCCATTCGTAGGACAGGTTGAGCAGATACGCCCCCGGCCGGCCGAGGCGTTCGGCGACTTCGGCGATCTCGGCCCGATAGGGATTATCGGATTTTTCCAGCCACCGCCGTGACAGGCGGTCTCCGATCCGGAACGCCGTCCACCCGTAATAATCCTCGGCCGAGGCGGCGATGTCCTGGAACCGGGCTAAATCGGCGCCGATCAGCGCCACCGGCCCGGCCCGGCCGGTGTCGAGGCGGGGGATGGCGCGGGTTGGCGGATCGGGTTTGGGCAAACGGTTGTCCACGGCGGGCGAACCCTCGAAAAACGGTTAAAATCCAAGCCAGCCAGAGCTTACAACTCTATCACGTTTTCCAAACCGGATTGAGTGCTTTAAGATGGCGCGTGCCGGGAAATCCCGGCCTTTGTTTTTTTAGTTCTTGAGGCCCCATGATACCGCGTTATTCCCGCCCCGAGATGGCCGCCATCTGGGAGCCCGCCAACAAGTTTCGCATCTGGTTCGAGATCGAGGCCCACGCCTGCGACGCCCTGGCCGACCTGGGTGTGATCCCGAAAAAGGCGGCCAAGGCGATCCGCAAGGGCGGCAATAAGCCCTACACCAAGGCCCGGATCGCCCGCATCGAAAGGATCGAGGTGCGGGTCAAGCATGACGTCATCGCTTTCCTGACCGAGCTGTCGGAACAGATCGGCGACGACGGCCGCTACGTTCACCTGGGGCTGACCTCTTCGGACGTGCTCGACACCTGTTTAGCCAAGCAACTGACCGAGGCCACGGACCTGTTGGGGGCCGACATCGACAAGCTTCTCAAGGTTCTCAAGCGCCGGGCCCGGCAGCACAGGCTGGACATCTGCATCGGCCGCAGCCATGGCATCCACGCCGAGCTCACCACCTTCGGCCTCAAGCTGGCGGGCTTCTACGCCGAATTCGAACGCAACCGGGAGCGCCTGAAAGCGGCCCGGGCCGAGGTCGCCACCTGCGCCATTTCGGGCGCCGTCGGCACCTACGCCACCGTCGACCCCCGCGTCGAGGCGCACGTGGCCCGGAAACTGGACCTCACGCCCGAGCCGGTATCGACGCAGATCATCCCCCGCGACCGCCACGCCGCCTTTTTCTCATGCCTCGCCGTCATCGCCTCGTCGGTGGAGCGCCTGGCGACGGAGATCCGCCACCTGCAACGGACCGAGGTGCGCGAGGTGCAGGAAAGTTTCGGCCGCGAGCAGAAAGGATCGAGCGCTATGCCGCACAAGCGCAACCCGATCCTTTCCGAAAACCTGACCGGGCTGGCGCGCATCGTGCGGGCGGCCGTGGTGCCGGCGCTGGAGAACGTGGCGTTGTGGCACGAAAGGGACATCTCGCATTCTTCCGTTGAACGCATGATTGCGCCGGACGCCACCATCACCCTTGATTTCGCCTTGGCGCGGTTGACCGGGATGATGGACAAACTGGAAGTTTTTCCGAACACCATGCGGAAAAACCAGGAACAGTTCCACGGCCTATACGATTCCCAGCGCGTGCTGCTGACCCTGATCAACAACGGCGTCAGGCGCGAGAAAGCCTACAGGATCGTGCAGCGCAACGCCCAGAAGGCGTGGCGCGAATACAGCACCGAGCCCCCGAACGACGTCCCGGCGCCCTATAAGAACTGGTTTCACTATTTCCTGATCAAGGACAGCGACGTCAGGACCGGACGTGACGCCAAGGCGCTTTCGGAAATATTCAACCAGGACCCGAAGAAATTTCTCCAGGGCAACGTCGGCAGGATTTTCAAGCGCGTCTTCGGCTAACCGACCGCTGAAAAACTATTTTGGCCGGTGCTCAGCCCGGGGCGGTCACCCTGGAGTGACCCCCCGCAGGCGCTCCGAGCGGCGGCGCAGGAATTCAATTGTCGTCAGCAGGATGATGGAAAAGATGACCAGAATGGTCGCCACGGCGAGGATGGTCGGCGAAATTTGTTCGCGGATTCCGTTCCACATCTGCAGCGGAATTGTCTTTTGGTCAAAGGAGGCAACGAACAAAACGACCACCACTTCATCGAAGGACGTCACAAAAGCAAAGAGTGCGCCTGAAATGACGCCCGGTAGGATCAACGGCAAGATGACCCGGCGGAAGGTGGTCAACGGCGTCGCGCCAAGGCTAGCGGCCGCGTGGGTCAGCGAACGATCGAAACCGGCAAGGGTCGCCGTCACCGTGATGATGACAAAAGGAATCCCTAACATGGCATGGGCCAGGATGATGCCGGCATAGGTATGGGCCAGCCCGATCGCAGAATAGAAAAAGAACAGTCCGGTGGCGGTAATGATCAGAGGCACGATCATCGGGGGATAATTTAGATGATACAGGCCACGAGGCCCTAAACGGTGTCGGACTTGAAGCCCTCTTTCACCTGCTCCAGGGCAACGGGGAAAAGACGCTCCATCTCGGCCCGGACCTCGTCTTCGGAGATGCCGGCACCGCGGTCCTTGATGTCCTTCATCACCTTGCGCACCACGTCGTCGATGCCCGGTTCTTCCAGGTCGGAGACCACCACTTCTTTGACGTAGGCCGCGGTCTCGTCGGACGACATGCCGAACTTGCGCGCCAGCCATTCGCCCAGCAGCCTGTTGCGGCGCGATTCGGCCTTGAACTGAAGCTCCTGCTCGATCTCGTAGCGAAGCTCTTCGCCCTTCTCGCGATCCCTGAATCTGTCGGCCATGCCCTCATCCTCCATGTTCAAAACTATTGCAGGATATGTATAGTCGTTGACCGCCCAGGGCAACACCAAGGCAAAGCCAAGGACGAAAATAAAGGCTAACCCATGTGCACCGTCGTCATCCTGCGCCGCCCCGGCCACGATTGGCCGCTGATCCTGGCCACCAACCGCGATGAAATGACCGACCGGCCGTGGCGGCCGCCGGGCCGCCACTGGCCCGACAGGGCCGAGGTCACCGCCGGGCGGGACGAGCTCGCCGGCGGCACGTGGCTGGGGCTCAACGACTGGGGCGTCATCGCCGGGGTGCTCAACCGGCCGGGGTCGCTGGGCCCGGACCCGGGGCTGCGGAGCCGCGGCGAGCTGCCGCTGGAGGCCCTCGACCACGCCGAGGCCGGCGCCGCGGCGGCGGCGATGATGGCCGTCGAGCCCGATAGCTACCGCTCCTTCAACATGGTCGTCGCCGACGCCGGGGAAGCCTTCTGGCTGTGCTCGAAGGGCGGCGGCGAGGCCGTCCACATGGCCCCTATCCCCGAGGGCCTGTCGATGCTCACCGCCCATGACCTGAACGACTTAACGTCGCCGCGCATCCGCCGTTTTCTACCCCTTTTCGAGGCCGCCCCGGCGCCCGACCCGGAAACCGGGGACTGGGCCCCTTGGCAGGCGCTGATGGGCAGCCACGGCAAGGAAATGACCGGGGAGAAGGAAAGCGGGCCGGAGGACGCGATGACGTTCGCCACCGAAACCGGCTTCGCCACCGTGTCGTCGTCGCTGCTAGCGCTGCCCGGCCCGGCCCGCCCAAATACCGGTCCAAAGGGCGCTCAGCCCCAATGGCTGTTCGCTCCCGGCCCCCCCGATAAGACGCCTTACGAGGCGGTGGAGATGTGAGCGTTAATGCTCTCCCAGTACGCCGCATGGCGTTGTTTTGCCCCAGATCACCTGCTATATCAGTTTTTCTCCCCCCGAAACCCCAGGCGCCCCCGTTAAGGGCCCCTGAACGGATAAAAAAATCATGGCCAGACGCCGACAGGTTTACGAGGGCACGGCCAAGATTCTTTACGAAGGGCCGGAGCCCGGCACCCTGGTTCAGCATTTCAAGGACGACGCCGCCATTCGCGGCAAAAGAGGCGTCATCACCGGCAAGGGGGTGCTCAATAACCGGATCTCGGAACACCTGATGTCGAAGCTCAACGATATCGGCGTGCCGACCCATTTCATGCGCCG
>PTLK01000160.1 GCA_002938075.1 Alphaproteobacteria bacterium MarineAlpha3_Bin3 | reverse complement strand
TCGATGTACTGGTTATTTAGATAACACAAAACAAATGCAACACGTATGTGGGATTATGTAGAGGATATCCTGGAGAAGTCAATGACCAGCAGGGTCCGGCGGGGGAATATCGGGCTTCCGGGCTTCATCCTTGGGTCCCATTTTGGCTAAAAACTGGCCTCCGCGCCCTTGCCATTTGACCACCCATTTCGGGATCGCGGCGCGCGCCGTCAAGCTGCAGGCCCACCTGTCGCTGCTGAAGGATCGCCGGACGGTGGCGGCGCTCCCCGCCCTGCCGCCGTCGCCGCTGGAAGAGGGGCGTCCCCGCCAAAGCTTTTCGAAACCAAATCGCCCACCCATCGTCGACCCGATGACCACCGTTTGCCGACCGATGCCGACCGGTGCCCACCCTGGTGAATCCCTTGGGGATTACCCAGGGAATCGTTTAGCCGATTTTATGCAGCACGCCGCCGGTGGTCGGTTTATCGACCCCGGTCGTCGACGGCAGGCTCAGCGGCAGCCCTTTCAACGACCGCACGGCCAGGAACCCGAAGGCCTGGGCCTCGAGCGCGTCGCCGGGCCAACCAGCCATCTCCACCGGCTCCACCGGCGCCGCCAGTTCCCCGCGCAAGGCCGCCATCAGGGCCGGGTTGCGCCGCCCGCCGCCGCACACCAGCCAACGATTCGGCGGCGCCGGCAGGATGTGAACGGCCTTTTCCACCGTCCGGGCGGTGAACGCGGTCAACGTTGCCGCGCCGTCGGCGAGCGAAAGCCCTTTCACTGGGGCCGGGTCGAAGGCGCCGCGGTCGAGGGACTTAGGGTAGGCGCGGGCGAAATAAGGATCGTCCAGGAGCTCAGCCAAGGCGTCCTCAATGACGGCGCCGGCGTGGGCGAGGCGGCCGTCTTTGTCCATGGGCGTGTCCATGTCCCCTTCCCCGTTTTCGCGCACCCAGTCGTCGATCAGCGCGTTGCCGGGACCGGAGTCGAAGGCGACGAGGCCGCCGTCGGGGCTGATCCAGGTGACGTTGGCGACGCCGCCGAGGTTGAGCACCGCCAACGGCTTGTCCAGGTTGCGGGTCAGCGCCGCGTGATAGAGCGGCGCCAGCGGCGCCCCCTGGCCACCGCCGGCGACGTCAGCGGCGCGGAAGTCACTGACCACGGGAATCCTGGTTTCCCGGGCCAGCAGGGCGCCGTCGCCGATCTGCCGGGTGATTCCCCTGTCGGGCTTGTGGATGACGGTGTGGCCGTGAAAGCCGATGGCGTCGATGGCGTCGGCCTTGAGATCGTTGTCGCCGAGCAGGCGTTTCACCGCCTCGGCATGGAGATGGGTCAGCTCTTCGGCCACCGCTTGCGATTCGTCGCTGTCATCGGGATCGACGCCCAAGACGGCGCGCAGCCTGTCGCGGAACCCGTCATCGTAGACCAGGGTCTGGGCCGGGCCGAAACCGAACACCCGCTCTCCGTCGGTGTTGACGACGGCGGCGTCGATGCCGTCCATGGAGGTGCCGCTCATCAGGCCGACTGCCGCCTTAACGCCTTCGACCGCCATCTTCGCCCCCCTTTTGGTCCCTTGTCATGCGCCTGGGCACAACGCCGGGATTGCGCCAACAATACCGATAGCATAAACCCTTGGAAGGCACCGGGGGAAACATGACCAGCCACAAATCCGATTTCATCAACACCGTCGCCGAACGCGGATTCCTGCATCAGTGCACCGACCTCGAGGCGCTGGACGCGCTGGCGGCGAAACCGCCATTGTCCGCCTATATCGGTTTCGACTGCACGGCGCCGAGCCTGCACGCCGGGTCCCTGGTGTCGATCATGTTATTGCGGCTGTTGCAGAACACCGGCCACAAGCCGATCGTGCTGATCGGCGGCGGCACGACCAAGGTCGGCGACCCGTCGGGCAAGGACGAGGCCAGGAAGTTCCTGGGCGACGACGACATCGCCGCCAACATGGCCGGCATCAGGGATGTGTTCGCCAAGTTCCTGACCTTCGGGGATGGCCCCACGGACGCCATGATGATCAACAATGCCGACTGGCTCGACGGACTGTCCTACATTCCGTTCCTGCGCGATTATGGGCGCTATTTCTCGGTCAACCGGATGCTCGGCCTCGACAGCGTCAAAACCCGGTTGGAGCGCCAACAGCCGCTGAGCTTCCTCGAATTCAACTACATGGTCCTGCAGGCCTACGATTTCCTGGAGCTCGCCCGGCGCCATAAGTGCATTTTGCAAATGGGCGGCTCTGACCAGTGGGGCAACATCGTCGGCGGCGTCGAGTTGGGCCGGCGCATCGACAATGCAGAGCTTTTCGGGCTGACGACGCCACTGCTGACGACGAGCTCCGGCGCCAAGATGGGCAAGACCGCCGAAGGCGCCGTGTGGCTCAACGAGGACATGCTGTCGGCCTACGACTACTGGCAGTACTGGCGCAACACCGAGGACGCCGACGTCGGAAGATTCCTGCGCCTGTTCACCGAACTGCCGGTGGACGAGATCGGGCGCCTGGAGACCCTCGAAGGCGAGGAGATCAACGACGCCAAGAAGATGCTGGCCGACGCGGCGACGGCGCTCTGCCACGGCCAGGCGGCTGCCGGGGCGGCGGCCGAAACAGCGCGCAAGACCTTCGAGGAAGGGACCCAGGGCGAGGCGCTGCCGGCGGTCGACGTGCCCCGGGCCGACCTCGAACAAGGCATCCCCGCGTTTGAGCTGTTCAAGCGGGCCGGACTGGCGAAGTCCAACGCCGAGGCGCGCCGCCTGATCAAGGGCGGCGGCGGGCGGCTCAACGATTCCCCCCTCGGCAGCGAAACCCGGGCCGTGAACATCGATGACCTCAACGCCGACGGAGTGATCAAGCTGTCGGCCGGCAAGAAGCGCCACGCCCTGGTCAAGGCGGTCTAGACCGAATTCCATTCAAATGGAATTGCTCTAGGTTTTTCCTGTGGCCGCTCAAGCGCCGCGCAGGCTTATCGCATGTTTCCACTTACGTGGAAAATGCTCTAGCGGATTTCCTGTGGCTGGCTCAGGTCGTCGTCGGCCTGGGGGGTGAAATCGGCCTGGCCGAAGATGTTGAAGATATTGCGGAAGAAGCCCGGCGTCAGGGCAGACAGCGGGTTGACCGTGACCTTGGGGTCGTCGGTGGAGCCACTCATGGTGTAGTTGGCGGCGAACACGCCGCCGCCCTTTTCGCCGCTGGTGAAGATCTCGCCGAGCACCGGGATGTGGCCCAAGGCGCTGTTGATGGCGTAGGCCGGGATCACGGTGCCGTTGATGTCGACCACGTCGGCGTAGGTATAGACGGTGCCCGACGCGGTGAAGCCCAGCGACGCCCCGAAGGCCCTGGCGTTCTTGATTTTCATCCAGCCGGGGCCGAGGACGAACGGGATGTCAAGGGTGCTGAAGGCCAGGCCGTCGCCTTCCAGGGCTTCGATGATGCCGGTCAAGGCCATGATGCTGAGGACGTGGGCCAGGACCGGGGCGCGGGTGATGCGGTAGCCCTTGATCTGGATTTTGCCGATCAAGGGCCGACCAGGGGCGCTTTCGGCGTACTGGCCGGCGATCTCGAGGCTGCCGCCCTGCATGGAGTCGTAGAGGTCGGTTACCCGCAGCGCCTCGCCAGCGTCCGACGCCGTCATCAGCAGGTTGCGGTTGCCGTCGGGGCCGGAGCGGATGGTCAGCTCGAAAGACTTCGCGTCGCCGATCTCGCCCTTTAGCAGCACCGTCTTCCAGGTCTCGTCCTCATGGGAAAAGGTGCCGGAGATGTTATTCAGCAACCGATTGGGGCCGATCCAGACGCGCTCCAACTCGACCGCCAGGGTCAGGTAGGGAAGCGTGAAACTGTCGCCGCCGGGGTTGTCGCCCTGCAGGATGTCTTCCCAGAGCGACGTCATGTCGAAGCTGGGGCCGTGGAACCTAGCATCCCAGCCGCCGTTCTCGTGGGCGATGACGGCGCCCTTGATCTCAGTGCGGCCAAACGAGATGCGCTCGAAATCGATGCGCTGCAATCCCTTGCCCCTGGCCCCTCCCCTGACCCCGTACCGGGCCCGGCCGGATACTTTAAGATCGGCGGCGGTAATGGAAAAGCCGGGAATGTCGCGGATCGTCTCGCCGGCGAAGTCGACGGTGATCCGGGCCGTGCCCGGGACGCCCGGCTTCTTGCTCCAGCCGAAGGCGGGGGCCGAAATTTCGGCGTCGGTGATGTCGGCCTGGATGTCGAGCCGCCGGTCGGTGTCGTTGAACTGGGTGAACCGGATGTCGGCGTCGAGCGTACCGCGGATGAACTTGTCGGTAAACGACGCCACGTCGAGCCCCAGGTCGGAGACCTGCCCAAGGTTGACGATCTGGGCCTTGAGGTCGTAGCGTCTTTTGAATTCCGGCTTGTCGCCGAAATTTTCACGCCACACCAGGGTCGCCGGGATCCTGCCGATGGTGGCGGAGCCAGTCAGATCCATGCCCTTCTTGTCGACGCGGATGTCCAGCTCGCCGTCGTCGATATCGCGGCCGAGAACCACGTTCGCCACCTTGACGCCGGTGACCCTAGACTTAGACGAAATCTCGATGGTGTCCAGGGTCATGGCGTTTTCCATCAGGAAGTAGAGCTTTAAATGCGTTTTTGCCTGGCCCTTGGTCTTCGACGGATCGATGCCGAAGGCCGATGCATACCTCAGCGGCTGGTGGTCGAGGTAGGCCAACTGATCGGGGAGGGTGCCGTCAATAACCAACGTGATGTCGTTGAACTGATCGACGTCGTCCAGGCCGGTCATCAAAACG
>PTLK01000016.1 GCA_002938075.1 Alphaproteobacteria bacterium MarineAlpha3_Bin3 | reverse complement strand
TGGCGGATGACGTGGGCCAGGTCCTCGCCCGTTTCGCACCAGTAATCCAGGATCGGACGACGGTAGAGGAAGATCATGTCGACGTCCGGGGTCGGGTCGGAAACGCTTTTGCGGTCCAGGGACACGCCCTGATAGAGCCCCAGCAGGTCGAACGGGCTCCCGAGTCCCATGTCGCGCTCGATTTCCAGGTTGGGGAAGTCGGCGATGCGGATGACCACGCCGGTGATGTGGTGGGCCAATTCGTCTGGCAGGGTCTTGAGCGTCGTTTCGGCGATGGCCTTCAGTTCGTCCAAGGATGGGGGCGGGGACGGGGGCGGTGAGGGCGTTTTCGTCATCGCCGGACCTTAACGCCGCTTGAACCCGACACCAAGCGCGCTTAAGTCGAAGAACGAAACCAGGGAAGGGGAAAACGCCATGGCCGAGAAACTTAGCGAAGCGGAACTGAACGGGGCGCTGGAGAAGTTGTCGGGCTGGACCCGTGTCGACGGCCGCGACGCCATCCAGAAAACTTACAAGTTCGACGATTTCGAGGCCGCCTTCGCCTTTATGACCAAGGTCGCCCGGAAGGCGGAGGAAATGAACCACCACCCGGAATGGTTCAACGTCTATTCGACCGTCGAGGTGACGCTGGCCACCCACGATTCCGGCGGGGTCACGGCGCTCGACATCACACTGGCCAAATTCATGGACGAAACCGCCGGCTGAGGGCCGGCGGCCCGGCTTGCGCCGGGATACCCCCCGATTCCATACTGCCGCAAGGAGAGGACACCGATGAGCGAACCCTTGTGGCAGCCGACGGACGACCGGATTCGCCAATCCAACATGGCGGCGTTCATGACCCATGTGGCGGAACAATGGGGCGCCGACGTCCCTGACACCGACGCACTCTATCGGTTCTCCATTACCGAGCGCGAGAAGTTCTGGCAAAGCGTCATCGGCTTCGCCGGCATCACCGCCGAGACGTGGGAGAAAACGGTGTTGGTCGACGCCGACTCGATGCCCGGCGCCCGGTGGTTCCCCGACGCCAGGCTGAACTTCGCCGAAAACATGCTGAAACGCCGGGGAGACGGCGAGGCGCTAGTTTTTTGGGGCGAGGACAAGGTCAAACGCCGTCTTACCCACCGGGAACTTCATGACCGGGTCTCGGTGCTGAGCCAGGCGCTGGCGGGCGCCGGCATTAAGCCCGGCGACCGGGTCACCGGGTACCTTCCCAACATGCCGGAAACCATCGCCGCCATGCTGGCGGCGTCCAGCCTCGGCGCCGTGTGGTCGTCGTGCTCGCCCGATTTCGGCATCAGCGGGGTACTCGACCGCTTCGGCCAGATCGAGCCGAAAATCCTGTTCGCCGCCGACGGCTACCGCTACAACGCCAGGCGCCACGACTGCCTGGCCAAGACGGCCGAGATCGCCGCCGGCTGCCCGAGCATCGAAAAGGTGGTGATCGTGCCTTATGGCGACCAAGACGTGAGCACCGAGGCCGTTTCCCAGGCCGTCCCTGGGGCGGTGTCGTGGGACGATTTCACCGCCGGGTTTACCCCCGGCGACATCGGCTTCACGCAATTGCCGTTCGAGCATCCGCTCTACATCTTGTTTTCATCTGGCACCACGGGGAAGCCCAAGTGCATCGTTCATTCCCAGGGCGGCGCGCTGTTGAAGCATGCCTCGGAACAGATCCTCCACTGCGACATCCATGAAGGCGACCGGGTGTTCTTCTTCACCACCTGCGGCTGGATGATGTGGAACTGGCTGGCGTCCGTGGTCGGCTGGGGGGCAACGGTGCTGCTCTACGACGGCTCGCCCTTCTCTCCCGACCCGAACGTGCTGTTCGACTACGCCGACGACGAGGGGATGACGCTGTTCGGCACCTCGGCCAAGTTCATCGACGCCATCGCCAAGGCGGGGATCGAACCGGCCAAAACCCACGACCTGGGCGCCCTGAGGATGATGTGTTCGACCGGCTCACCGCTGGCACCGGAGGGTTTCGACTATGTCTACGCCAAGGTTAAGGCCGACATCCACCTAGTATCGTTTTCCGGCGGCACCGACATCATGGGCTGTTTCTGCGGCGGCGATCCGACCAAGCCCGTATGGCGGGGCGAGATCCAGGCGCCGATGCTGGGCGTCGCGGTCGACGTGTTCGACGCCAACGGCAAGCCCCTTGTGGGCGAGAAAGGGGAGCTGGTGTGCACAAAGGCGTTTCCGTCGATGCCGGTCGGGTTCTGGGACGACGATGACGCCAGCCGCTACCACGCTGCCTATTTTGAAGCTTTCCCGAACGTCTGGACCCACGGCGATTACATCGAGATCACCGGCCACGGCGGCTTTGTCATACACGGCCGCTCGGATGCGACGCTGAACCCGGGCGGCGTGCGCATCGGCACCGCCGAGATTTACCGCCAAGTGGAAAAGCTGCCGGAAGTCATCGAGAGCATCGTCATCGGCCAGGAATGGGACAACGATGTCCGCATCGTGCTGTTCGTGGCGTTGAAGGAAGGCCTGGAATTGACCGATGGCCTGACGCGGAAGATCAAAGACCAGGTGCGCGCCAACTGCACGCCGCGCCACGTGCCGGCGGTCGTCGTCCAGGTCGCCGATATCCCGCGCACCAAATCGGGCAAGATCACCGAGCTGGCGGTACGCGATATCGTTCACGGGCGCGAGGTCAAGAACTTGGACTCCCTGGCCAACCCGGAGGCGCTGGAGCTTTACCGGGATTTGGAAGTGCTCAGGGCGTAACGTCTTCGGCCTTCCCCGCTTCTTCTCTGAGTTCTCTGTGAACTCTGTGGTTCATCTTCTTTTCCCGCCTCTTGCGAAAGCCCTTCCGGACAGCCTGAGACTCCATATATAAAAGACCCCGGCCCGGCCGGACGCGCCGGGGAGCCCACGAACAACCAAGACCCGAGGACCAAGCCGATGAGCGACAACGCCAAGCGCATATTCTGGATCGTCGTCATCGCCGGGGCGCTGGTTTCCAGTCTCGGCATGGGCATCCGCCAGAATTTCGGCCAGTTCCTGCCACCGATGACGGCGGACTTAGGGCTCGGCCGCGAGGCCTTCGCCTTCGCCATGGCGTTGCAGAACATCCTGTGGGGGATATTCACGCCGATCACCGGCGCACTGGCCGACAAGTACGGCTCCGGCAAGATGATCGCGCTGGGCGGCGCCGTCTATGCCGGCGGCCTGGTCATCTTGGCCAATGCCACCGGGACCACGGATTTAAACATCGGCGCCGGCCTGTTCATCGGCTTCGGCCAGGCGGCGGCCGGTTTCGCCGTCGTGCTGACCGCCGTCGCCCGGCGGGTGTCGGCTGAAAAACGCTCGCTCGCCTTGGGCATCGCCAGCGCCGGCGGCTCCTTCGGGCAGTTCTACATGGCGCCGGTCAGTTTGGGGCTCATCGAGGCTATCGGCTGGCCGACGGCACTTCTGTACATCGCCGGGCTGGCGATGGTGATGGTGGCCCTGGCGGTGGCCTTGACCGGCAGTTCGTCCGACACTTCCGAAGGCGACCCGGCGCAGACCTTGGGCCAAGCCGTGCGCGAAGCCGCCGGGCATAAGGGGTATCTGTACCTGACAGCCGGGTTCTTCGTGTGCGGGTTTCAGATCTCGTTCATCGCCGTTCATTTCCCGGCCTATCTTCTGGACGCCGGGTTCACCGCCACCACCGGGGCCATGGCGATCGCGCTGATCGGTTTCTTCAACATCATCGGCACTTCCGGCTGCGGGGCGCTGGGCGGGCGGTATTCGAAGAAATACCTGCTCAGCACCCTTTATTTCCTGCGCGCAATATTGGTTGCCGCGTTCCTGATGGTGCCGCTGACGGAAACCGCGGTGCTGGTGTTCGCATCCGCGATGGGCGTTTTGTGGCTGGGTACGGTGCCCCTGACCAGCGGCCTGGTGGCGCAGATCTTCGGCGTCCGCTACATGTCGACTCTGTTCGGCATCGTTTTCTTCTCGCACCAGTTAGGAAGCTTCATCGGCGTTTGGTGGGGCGGCTGGTCGTACGACGCCACCGGGTCCTATGACCAGGTGTGGATAGCGTCGATCGTGCTCGGCCTGC
This sequence comes from Alphaproteobacteria bacterium MarineAlpha3_Bin3, assembly GCA_002938075.1. Taxonomy (GTDB): domain Bacteria; phylum Pseudomonadota; class Alphaproteobacteria; order Rhodospirillales; family Casp-alpha2; genus Casp-alpha2. The sequence goes on along the minus strand of PTLK01000016.1, from coordinate 14,056 downwards.
TGGCGGCGTTGCTGCACCTGCCGATTCCAGAACGCCCGCTTCGCTTGGCTGCGCAGGAGACTTGAAACCGGGCGCCTGAGCCCCGAAGCTACCCCGATGCGCGGTTATTTCGCCATCGGCGTCGAGGGCATCTCGAAGGCCATGAACGTCGGCAGCCTGTTCCGTTCGGCACACGCCTTCGGCGCCAGCTTCGTGTTTACCGTCGCCGCCTCCTATCCCAGGGGCGAAGGGGCTAAGTCGGACACCTCCGACGCGCCCGGGCACGTGCCGTTCTACAGCTTCCCCAACGTTAAATCCCTTCTGCTGCCCAAGGACTGCACGCTGGTCGGCGTCGAACTGACCGACGACGCGGTCGAGCTGCCGGCTTTCCGCCACCCGGCCCAGGCGGCCTATGTGTTGGGGCCGGAACGAGGAGCCTTAAGCCCCAAACTTAGCCAACGCTGCGAGTTCGTGGTCAAAATCCCGACACGGTTTTCCCTCAACCTCGGCATCGCCGGCGCCATCGTTATGTACGACCGCCTTGCGTCGCTGGGCCGCTATCCCCGCCGCCCCGAACGCCCCGGCGGGCCGACCGAGGAATTGGCCGAACACGTCTTCGGGGACCCGAAAATCAGAACAAAGATGGAGAAGTTCCGGGATAAGCCGCCCCTTGGGGAGGAGGAAGGGGCGGAGAAAACCGACTAACCCGCCCAATCAGGGGCCATGCGGATTTCGCCGACGCGCTCGCCCTTTTCATTGAGGACCGGCGTTTCCAGGAACCCCGCCAGCGCGACTTTCGCCTCCCCGTCGAGGACGCCCAGGTAATCGAGGATCGCCGCCATCGCCACCTGGGCGGCACGCCTGGCCCCGTCGTCGATCTTCACCGCCACCCCCAGCCCGAGCTCGGGCAGGATCGCCCCGTGCACGCCCTCGGCCCCGGTCTTGACGGCGAAGGCGCCGTTCGCGGCCTCCATGGCAATGGTGTCGAAACGGCCGCGGCCGCTGACCAGCAAGGGATTGGACATCATCGCGGCGACGATCCGCCCGGCGGCTTCGGCGCGGCCGGCTTCCAGGCCGCCCGTATCGGCCATGCGGGCCATCGCCCGGGCCATCGCCGACAAGGGCATGCCGAAGACGGGAATGCCGCAGCCGTCGGTGCCTTCGGGGGCCTGGCTCAGGTCGGCGCCGCCGATGTCGGTCAAAATCGCTCGCAGCCGTTGCTGCACCGGGTGGCCGGGCCGGGTGTAGCCCGCCGTCTCCTCGCCCAGATGTTTGGCCGTGGTCAGCATGCCGGCGTGCTTGCCCGAACAGTTGTTGTCGGCCGGCCCCGGGCTTTCACCGGCCCGCACTCTTGCCTTGGCGGTCTCGGGGTCGAGCGGCTCATGGGCACCGCATTCCAGGTCATCGGCGCCGAGGCCGATCCTCTCGAGCCAGGCAAGGACCACGTCCATGTGTTGCGGCTGGCCGGAGTGGGAAGCGGATGCCAGCGCCAGTTCGGCGTCGGTGACGGCGAAGGCTTCCGCCGCCCCGGTTTCGACCACGGCCAGGGCCTGCAGCGGCTTGATCGCCGAGCGCGGATAGACGATGCGTTCGATTTCGCCCCAGGCGTGGACGGCGTTTCCCTTGGCGTCCATGACCACGGCGGCGCCCCGATGGCGGCTTTCGACCATGCCCCCCCGGGTGACTTCGACGGTTAACGGATTTCTGGAGGCCATCGGCTATCTGTGCCACCGGCTTCGGTGGTTGGCAAGAGGAGCGGCCCGGATTATGAATGAGGTCATGGAAATGCTTCGCCCGGCCCCTGCCGCTTTCGCCCTAATCCTTATCGCCGCCACGGCCCCGGTAGACGCCCAGGACACCGCCCCGACCGGCAATTTCGGGGACTGGGAGGTGTACAAGGAATCCGAGGGCGGCAAGGCGGTCTGTTACATGGGCTCGCAGCCCAAGAAGGCCAAGGGCAAATACAAGAAACGCGACGAGACGTATATCCTGGTCACCCACCGCCCGGCGGAAAAGAGCCTCAACGTAATCAGCATCAAGGCCGGCTATGCCTACCAGTCGGGCAGCGAGGTCGACGTGGTCATCGGTGAGACGACGTTCAAGATGTTCACTGACGCCGGCCATGCCTTCGCCTATGACACCAAGACCGACGGGACCATCGTCAAGGCCATGATCCGGGGCACCAGGATGATCATCAAGGGAACGTCCAGCTTCGGCACCCAGACCACCGACACCTATTCCCTGAAAGGTTTCACCGCCGCCTACAAGGCCATCAACAAGGCGTGCAAGGTAAAGGCCAAATAGGGCCGCCAGACGCCATGACCGACACCGAACCGGAAGAAAAAGCCGAGGAAGGCGGGGGCAACTTCATCCTCGACATCATCGCCGAGGATGTCGCCTCGGGCCGCGCCAAGGAGGTCGTCACCCGCTTTCCGCCGGAACCGAACGGGCACCTACATATCGGCCACGCCAAGTCGATCTGCCTCAATTTCGGCGCCGCCGAGACTTTCGGCGGGCGCTGCCATCTCCGCTTCGACGACACCAATCCCCTCAAGGAGGAGATGGAGTTCATCGACTCCATCATCGAAGACGTCCGCTGGCTTGGCTTCGATTGGGGCCAGCACCTTTATTTCGCGTCGGATTATTTCGAGCAGCTATATATATGGGCCGAACACCTGATCGAGGCCTCCAACGCCTACGTCGACGATCTCACGGCGGACGAAATCCGCGAGCACCGGGGCACCCTGACCGAGCCGGGCCGGCCGAGCCCCCACCGCGACCGCGGCAAGGAAGAAAACCTGGACCTGTTCCGCCGCATGCGGGGGGGCGAATTCGCCGACGGCGAAAAGGTACTGCGCACCAAAATCGACATGGCGTCGGGCAACATCAACATGCGTGACCCGGTTCTGTACCGCATCGTCCACGCGACGCATCCGCGCACGGGCGATGCCTGGTGCGTCTATCCCACCTATGACTTCGCCCACGGTCAGTCGGACGCCATCGAAGGCGTCACCCATTCGCTGTGCACGCTGGAGTTCGAGGACCACCGCCCGCTCTACGACTGGCTGATCGACAACCTGGCCGTCCCGTCCTGCCCCCGCCAGTACGAATTCGCGCGCCTCAACCTTACCCACACCGTGCTGTCGAAGCGCCGGCTGACGGCGCTGGTCTCCGGCGGCCACGTCGCCGGCTGGGACGACCCCCGCCTGCCGACGATTTCGGGCCTCAGGCGGCGCGGCGTCCCGGCCGCCGCGATCCGTGATTTCTGCGCCCGCATCGGGGTGACCAAGAAAGACGCCGTGGTCGAGATGGCGGCCCTGGACCATTGCACGCGGGAGCTCCTGAACAAAACGGCGCCTCGGCGCATGGCCGTGCTCAGGCCCCTAAAGGTGGTGATCGAGAACTATCCCGAAGGCGAGACCGAGGAACTGAACGTCGTCAATAACCCCGAAGACGAGGCCGCCGGCACCCGCAAGGTGCTTTTTTCCCGCGAGATCTATATCGAACGCGAAGACTTCATGGACGACCCGCCGAAGAAGTTTTTCCGCCTCGCGCCTAAGCGCGAGGTGCGGTTGCGCTACGCCTATTTCATCACCTGCACGGACGTCATCAAGGACGCGGATGGCACCGTCACCGAGCTTCGCTGCACCTATGACCCCGAGACCCGGGGCGGCAACGCGCCCGACGGCCGCAAGGTCAGGGGCACGCTGCATTGGGTTTCGGCCGCCCACGCGGTGGCAGCGGAAGTCCGGCTCTATGAACACCTGATCGCCGAGGCGGACGCCTCCGGGGACGATTTCCTGGACCGCCTCAACCCCAACTCCCTCGAGGTGCTGGACGGCTGCCTGTTTGAGCCGGCGCTCGGGGACTTAGGCCCGGGCGAGACGGTGCAGTTCGAACGCCAGGGCTATTTCTGCCCCGATCCCGTTACGACGCCCGAAAAGCCCGTTTTCAACCGCACCGTCGCCTTGCGGGACAGTTGGGCCAAGAAACAGAAGAAGGGTTAGCCCTAAGGAAACCGGTTCGCCATATAACAAAAGGAAAAGGACCCTTAATACAACGCCGACAACGAAGCGGGTCGCGGCAAATGTAGCCGCAGCCCGTTTTCTTTTCCCCGTTGGCGCCTAAAACGGCGGTTCGGCGCCTTCCGGCGGCACGATTTTGAACGTGTTGAGGACCATTGAGATCAACGAGTAATAGCCCATCACCGCGGCCAGTTCCGCCGCTCCCGCCCGGCCCAGGGCGTCGACGACCACGGCAAAGGCGTCGTCGCCGACCCGGCGATGTTCCAGGGCTTCCCGGCAGAAATCGTACACCGCCTTTTCCTCGGCCGATTGGAATTCCGGCGTTTTTTTGTCGCCGATGGCGGTAATGACTTCCGGCGCCAGCCCTTCCTTTTCGGCGATGGTTACATGGGCGCACCATTCGTAGGCCGCGGTCCAGAACCGGGCCGTCATCAGGATCGCCAGTTCCCGCAAAGGGCCCGGCAAGGCGCCCTCGAAACGAAGGTGGGCGCCCAGCCCCTGAACGTAATCGGCGATATCGGGGCATTGCAGAAGCGCCACAAACGGCCCCCGGACCCCGCCGCGCGGTCCACCCGCGATAGTGTTGTAGACTTCCCTTTTCCGGCCCGCCAGGGTCCCGGGGTCGAGTTTGGGCAACCGCTGCATGTTTCAGGTTCCTTGTTGCTGGTTCAACCGACGCGGCAGCCACGGCCGCCATCGACGGGAAGCGCCGCGCCGGTGATGAAGTTGGCTTCGTCGGAAGCCAGGAAAAGCGCCGCATAGGCGACGTCCCAGGCGGTCCCCATCTTGCCGCGCAGCGGTATCTTGGCGTCCCGTTCCCGGGCCACTTCTTCGCGGGTGCGGTCCCAGGCCTCGGCCCGCCGGTCAACCGCCATCGGGGTATCCATCAGCCCCGGCAGGATGACGTTGGCGCGGATGCCGTATTCGGCGTTCTGGATCGCCAGTTGTTCGGTCAGCGCGATCATCGCCGATTTTGTCGCCTTGTAGGCGGCCCAGGGGTATTCCTCCCTGGCCGCCATGGAGGAAATGCTGACGATGACGCCGCTTTTCTGTTCGCGCATCACCGGCAGCGCGTGTTTGCAGGCATAGACCATGGACCGGAGGTTGACGGCGACGATGCGGTCGAAGGCTTCCGTTTCGATCTCGGTGATCTCGGCGTCGCCGCCCTCGACGCTGATGCCGACGTTGTTGTGCAGGATGTCGATGCGGCCCCATTTGTCGACGCAGGCCCGGACGGCCGCCTTGACTGCCGCCTCGTCCGTCACGTCGGCCTCAACGGCCGCCGCTTGGCCGCCTTCATCCTCGATCATCCGCACCGTTTCCTGCGCCGATTCCAGGTTGCGGTCGACGGCCATGACCTTGGTGCCTTCGCGGGCGTACAGGATCGACGTGGCGCGGCCGTTGCCGATGGCCGGGGTTGGCCCCGGGCTCTGGCCGGCGCCGAAAACGAGGGCGATTTTGTCCTTGAGACGCATTGTCTTCCTCCCCATTCAACTTGACGGGGGGCGAACTGTACCTTCATTTTCCCACCATAAGAACCGCCTTCTCCCTGCCCTTCCCTCGACAAAGCCGGAGAATGTTAAGTTTTTCCTATTCCCCAGGCGTGTTATAGGGTCGCCGATGATGACCGACGAACATAAAAACCTGATCGGGCTTGAGCGCGACGAGCTGGCCGCCGAGCTGGCCGCTATCGGCGAGAAGCCGTTCCGCGCCAAGCAGCTTTGGCATTGGATCTATCACCGGGGCGAGGGCGATTTTGCCAAGATGACGACGCTATCTAAGGAAGCGCGGCCGAAACTCGCCGAGCGCTTCCGCATTACCCGGCCCGAAATCGCCACCGAGCAGAAGTCCCAGGACCGGTCTCGGAAATGGCTGCTCAGGTTCGACGACGGCAACGAGGCCGAATGCGTCTTCATCCCCGAGGACGACCGCGGCGCGCTGTGTATCTCTTCGCAAGTCGGGTGCACGCTGACGTGCCCGTTCTGTCACACCGGCACCCAGAGGCTGGTCCGCAACCTGAGCGCGGCCGAGATCGTCGGCCAGATGATGATCGCCCGCGACGCCTGTGGCGAATGGCCCAGTCCCAAGGGCGGGCGGATGTTGTCTAACATCGTCATGATGGGCATGGGCGAGCCCTTGTATAATTTCGACAACGTCGCCAAGGCCCTTCGAATCATCATGGACCCGGAAGGCATCTCGGTGTCGAAACGCCGGATCACGCTGTCGACCTCGGGCGTGGTGCCGATGATGGCGCGGTGCGGCGACGAGCTCGGCGTCAACCTGGCGGTCAGCCTGCATGCCTGCACCGACGACCTGCGCGACCAGTTGGTGCCGATCAACCGCAAGCATCCGATAAAGGAACTGTTAAAAGCCTGCCGCGCCTATCCCGGTGCCAACAACGCGCGCCGCATCACTTTCGAATACGTGATGCTGGAGGGCGTCAACGATTCCGCCGCCGACGCCAAGGAGCTATTGCGGCTGGTTCGCGGCATCCCGGCCAAGTTCAACCTGATCCCCTTCAACCCGTGGCCGGGGGCACCCTTTGAATGCTCGAGCCCGGCAACGATGAAGCGGTTCGCCCAAATCCTCAACGACAGCGGCCTGTCGGCGCCGATCCGCGCCCCCCGGGGCCGCGACATCATGGCCGCCTGCGGGCAGTTGAAATCGGCCAGCCAACGCCAACGACGGAAAAGCACCGCCCCGAAGGACGCCCCAAAGACCGCCATTATGGACGCCGGGGAATAATCACCCTACCAGCCGTTGCAGCGCCCCCAGGTGGCGATGACCTCGGTGCCGCCCTCGCCTTCATCGCTATCGATGACGTTATAGGCGTCGTAGGCCGCCGCCGTCATGCAGACGTGGTTGGGCAGCACCCGCACCTTCGAGCCGACCGGCAAATCGTCGAACGCCACCGGCCCGTCACCGGTGACCTGACCGTGCTCCTGGTGCACCGAGGCGACGCGAAGCCCGGGGATCAGCTCGGTGGTCCGGGCGTCGCACACCAGCCCATAGCCGCAATCGTCATCGAGCGCCGCCGTGGCCCGGTCCTTCGACAGCGCCAGCCCGCCGGCGTCGATATAGACATGGTTCCGGTCGCGCCCGTGGGCCATTACCGTGGCGAGGACGGAAATGGCGATTTCGCCGATCGCCCGGGTGCCGAGGCCGGCCTGGAACATATCGCCGAACATGTAGACGCCGGGGCGAACCTCGGTGACGCCGGTAACGTCGCGGGCGAACATCACACAAGGCGTCGACCCCGTGCTGACGGTGGGGCACGGGATTCCGGCCCCGGCGATCCTTTCCGCCGCCCGGACGGCGCCGGCCCGTTCCTCCTCGGCGACGGCGGCTATGTCGTCTTCGGTCCGGCAGTCATAAGAATGCCCGGCGTGGGTCAACACGCCCGTGAACTCCGCCTTTTCGGCCGCCGCCAGGGTGCCGGCGATGTCCAAAAGGTCGGGTGATTCGGGCACCACGCCGGTACGGTGCTCGCCGCAATCGATTTCGACCAAAACCTTGAAGGCGCCGTCCCTGGGGCCGGGATGGGCGGCAATGGCCTTGGCGACGTCGGCGTTGTCGGTGATCAGTTTCAGGTCTGCCCCTTGGTCTATGAGCGCCGCCGTCTGGTCGAGCTTCGCCGGCACGATGCAGACGGCGTTGGTGATGTCGGTGATGCCGTGGCCGAGGAAGTACTCGGCTTCATTGAGGGTCGAGACGGTGATGCCGCCGAAATTGCCGTCTACCGCCAGCCCGGCGACGTCGGCGGATTTGGCGGTCTTCATGTGCGGGCGCAGGCCGACGCCCAGCGCCTTGACGCGCTCGGTCATCGCCTGGGTGTTGCGGGCGAGGCGGGCCCGATCGAGGATCAGGGCCGGAGTCGGAAGGTCATCGAGGTCCATGGCCCTGACTCTAGGTACTTCCCTAGCCTTGCTCAAGAACCTGTTTTCCCTATACTCAGGCCGCTTTTTCGGGCGCCACGATAATGGATGCTCCTAAAAGCCAAGGATTTTAGAGCCATGAGCGAAACCGTTAAAAAAGTCGTGCTCGCCTATTCGGGCGGCCTCGATACCTCCGTCATCCTGTGCTGGCTGCAGGATTCCTACGGCTGCGAGGTGGTGACCTTTACCGCCGACCTGGGCCAGGGCGAGGAGCTGGGCGAGGCCCGGTCCAAGGCCGAGACGCTGGGGATCAAGGAGATCTTCATAGACGACCTGCGTGAAGAGTTCGTCCGCGACTACGTATTTCCGATGTTCCGGGCCAACGCCGTCTACGAAGGCACCTACCTTCTCGGTACCGCCATCGCCCGGCCGCTGATCGCCAAGCGCCAGATCGAGATCGCCGCCGAGGTCGGCGCCGACGCGGTCGCCCACGGGGCCACGGGCAAGGGCAACGACCAGGTGCGGTTCGAGCTCGTCTATTACGCGCTCAATCCCGATATCAAGATCATCGCGCCGTGGCGGGAATGGGACCTGGACAGCCGCGCCAAATTGATCGAGTACGCGGAGAACAACCAAATCCCAATCCCCAAGGACTCCGAAGGCGAGGCGCCCTATTCCATGGACGCCAACCTTCTGCACGTCAGCTACGAAGGCAAGGCGCTGGAAGACCCGTGGGCGGAGCCGGCCGAAAGCATGTTCACCCGCTCGGTCAGCCCCGAGGCGGCGCCCGACCAACCCACCACCGTCGAGATCGAATTCGTCGGCGGCGACCCGGTTGCCGTCGACGGCAAGAAACTTATCCCGGCGGAATTGCTGACGGTTCTAAATACGCTCGGCGGCGACAACGGCATCGGCAGGGAAGACATCGTCGAGAACCGCTTCGTCGGCATGAAATCCCGGGGCGTCTACGAGACGCCGGGCGGCACCATCCTGTTCAAGGCCAGGCGCGCCATGGAAAGCATCACGCTGGATCGGGCCGCCGCGCACCTCAAGGACGAGATGATGCCGCGCTACGCCGAGACCGTCTACAACGGGTTCTGGTTCTCGCCCGAGCGGGAAATGATGCAGGCGGCCATCGACAAGGCGTCGGAAAAGGTTACCGGCACGGTGCGGCTCAAGCTCTACAAGGGCAACGTCATCGTCACCGGCCGCAAGTCCCCGGTCAGCCTCTATTCCGAAGAGACGGCGACTTTCGAGGCGGACCAGGTCTTCGATCAGCGCGATTCCGAGGGCTTCATCAAGCTCAACGCGCTGCGGCTCCGGCTGGCCAGGACGCGAGGCGATTAGTCGCCTTTCCTATCCCTTGGGATGGAAGTTGCGCAGCGTCGGGTCCCGCTGCAACCAATAGGCATAGAGGCTCAACGGCGCCATGGTGATGTCGAGCCCGCCCATGGCCGCCGGCCCGGCCGTGGTCCGGGTAAGCACGATGGCCTTCGCCGCCGGGTTGGTCCCGTCGACGAAACCGGCCAATTGCTTCGGCCCCTTGCCGCCGCCGGCATGGGCGTCGGCCCAGTCGATTTCGTAGACGTGGTCGGGCTTGTTGCTTTCCGGGCCGATGGAAAGCAGGTCGATGCCACCGCCCCGCCAACTGGCGTAGGCCAGGTCCGCCATGGCGCTTGAGCCCAGCCACTGCCCGACCAGGGCGGTCTCCGCCAGGCGGGGAAAGACCTCGCTTTCCGGGGCCACCGGCCCGAACAATGCGGCGTAGAGGCACGGCGAGGTCAGGTAGACCTTGAAGGCGACGGCGCGTTGAAAACGCCTGCCCTGCCGGTCGACCCGGGGAAGGCGGCGGATCAGGAACGCCGATTCCAGGTAATCGAGATATTTGCGCAGCGTGTTCTTGGCCGTGCTGGCGGCCTTGGCCAATTCCTCCATGGTCACTTCCAGGCCGGTGTTGACGGCCACAAGGGCGAACAGCCGGTTCAGTTCGCGGGCGTCGTTGACCCCGGACAGGCTGGCCAGGTCCTTGTGCAGCACCCTATCGGCGACCCCGTCGCGGATGAAGGTGGGGGCCGGGTTGCCCCGGGCCAGGGGCAGGACGGCCTCGAGGAAACCGCCGAAATTGACGTAACGGTGGAACTCGGCATTCAGCGCCCTGAGCACGCCCTGCGACACCGCCAACGACTGTCCGGCTTGGCCCCCCTCGGGACCGAAAAGCTTTTCCTCCGAGCCCCTGAAACGTAGGAACTCGATAAACGTCAGCGGCGGCAGCACGAACACCGAAATCCGGCCCTGGGACGAGACTTCGCCGGTGGTCAGGGCCGGGGCGGCGGAGGAAACGGCGCCGACGACCCGCGCCTTCGGCCATGCTTCGGCGATTTCCAGCAGCGCTTCTTGCCAATTTCTGACGTACTGGACCTCGTCGAAAAGGAAAATCAGGTCGCTTTCGGGGCCGTGGCCATGGTGGGTGGTAAAAAGTTCGACCAGTTTCCCGAGCTCGGCCGTGGTGGTGCTGGGCGCCGTCAACGAACAATAGAAAACCGATTTCGGATCGGCCCCTTTTTCGATCAACGCCGCCACCAACTGGCGCAGCAACACCGTCTTGCCGGCCCTGAGCGGCCCCGCCAACACCAGGGCCTGGCCATCGCCGGCCTTCATTACGCAACCGAAAAAAGCCGGGAAGAAGATTCGCTTCGGCGGGTGGCGGAACCTGATTTCCGTTTCCGGGGTAAAGGACCACCAGGGATTCTCGAAGCCTAAGCGCTGGAAAAGGCCGTCTTCGGATATGGTTTGCACGGCGTTGGTCCCCCAAACCTCCCCGAAATCCGCCTAAACAAACAAGATCAAATAAATAATCTTGTTTGTTTATATTTTTAGGATCAATTAAATGATCTTGAATTGGAAACAAAGTCGCGGATTTTCCCGCTGATTGTCAAGAAGTTATTGAAAAAATGAATGAATCTTCAAACCAGCCGGCGCACCCGTTGGCGCAGTTCCGGCACTACCTCGGCTTCGAACCAGGGGTTTTTCTTAAGCCAGCCGGTGGTCCGCCAACTGGGATGGGGGGTCGGCAGGAACAGGGGCAGGCACTCCCGCCAGGCCCTGACCGTCTCCGTCATCGTGCTTTTGCCCGCTGGGCCCAGATAATGCTTCTGCGCATAGAGGCCGACCAGGAGCGTTAGTTTCACATCCGGAATAAAATTCAACAGCTTTTGATGCCATTCAGGTGCGCATTCTGGCCGCGGCGGGTTGTCGCCGCCCTTTTCGTCGCGGCCGGGATAGCAGAACCCCATGGGCACGATGGCGACGCGGGCCTCGTCATAGAAGACCTCGGGCGTCATTTCGAGCCAATCGCGGAGCCGCTCGCCCGAGGCGTCGTTCCAGGGAATGCCCGATTCGTGGACCTTGGTGCCCGGCGCCTGGCCGACGATCACCAACTTCGCCGTGGCCGAGGCCCGGAGCACCGGCCGGGGCACCAGGGGCAGATGTTGGGCACAAAGCCGGCACGCCCTGATTTCCGTTAACAGGTCTTCAATATCCGGCATGCAGGCGGTCGTTTCACCCCAGAGTCAGGTAATGCAGGGAAAACAGTCCGTCGCCGTCGACCCAGGTCCTGGCGGAGCGGAACCCGGCCCCGGCGGCGAAACTCGAGAATTCCTCGACGTGGTATTTATAGGAATCCTCGGTGTGGATGGTCTCGCCTTCCGTGAACGTGAAATCCCGGTCGTGGACCGTCACCGTCTGGTCCTTTTCGCTGACCAAGTGCATCTCGATGCGCCCTTCGGCGCCGTTGTAAAGCGCCCGGTGACGGAACGTTTCTATATCGAAACAACCTCCCAACTCGCGGTTGATCCTCTCAAGCACGTTGCGGTTGAAGGCCGCGGTCACGCCCTGGGCGTCGTCGTAGGCGCGAACCAGGATATCTTCGTCTTTTTTCAGGTCGACCCCGATCAGCAACGCCCCGCCGCCGCCGACCATGTCCGCCACCGTGGCCAGGAAATCCGCTGCACCGGCGTGGTCGAAATTGCCGATGGTCGAACCGGGAAAGAACCCGATCCGGTTTTCACTGGCCTTTCGGGCCTTGTCCGGTAACTTCACCGGGCGGGTGAAATCGGCGACCACCGGCAGTACCTCCAGATTTGGATAATCCGCCGCCAGCGCCGCCGCCGATTGCAACAAATGGTCGGCCGAAATGTCGATGGGCACGAACGCTGCGGGACTTCTCAGCGCGTCCAGCAACAGCCGGGTTTTCAACAGCGACCCGCAGCCGAACTCGATCAGGCAGACGCCGGGGCCGATGAGGTCCGCCATCTCTCTCCCATGGGCCTGCAGCAGCGCCGTTTCCGTCCGCGTCGGGTAGTATTCGTCGAGGCCGCAGATGGTGTTGAAAAGTTCAGACCCGCGATCGTCATAGAAATACTTGCACGGCAGTTCCTTCTGCTCCCGTGACAGGCCTTCGAAAACGTCGTCGCGGAAGGACTTCAAACGGTCCGGCGAATCGATGACCTGAACGGTCGTGTCCATGGGATCAAATCCAGTTGTCAGGGCCCGGTTTCCAGCCGCAATCAAGCGTCTTCGGCCAGGCGCAGGCCGCTGAACTGCCAGCGGTCCGGCGGGTAAAAGAAATTGCGGTAGCTGGCCCGCATGTGGCCCTCGGGCGTCGCCGCCGAGCCGCCCTTCAGCACCATCTGGCCGCTCATGAACTTGCCGTTGTATTCGCCGATGGCGGCGGCGGCGGCCTTATAGCCGGGGTAGGGCGAATAGGCGCTTCGGGTCCATTCCCAGACGTCGCCGAAGACCTGGGCCGCCCGGCCTTCCCCGGCCCGGCCCGGGATCGGATGTAAATGGCCGCTGGCGGCGAAATTGCCCTCGACCGGACAATCGGCCGCCAAAAGTTCCCACTCGGCTTCCGTCGGCAGCCGCTTGCCGGCCCAATTGGCATAGGCGTCGGCCTCGAAAAAGCTGACGTGGCAGACCGGTTCCGCCGGATCCAGGGCCCGCACCCCGGCCATGGTAATGATCCGCCATCCGCCTTCGGTCCGCCGCCAGTAAAGCGGGGCTTCCCAACCATCGGCCTGAACGGCGGCCCAGCCTTCCGACAGCCACCCTTGCGGCCGCCGGTAGCCGCCGTCGTCGATGAATTCCAGGAATTCCCCGTTGGTCACCGGCCGGGACGCGATGCGGAACCCGTTCAGCCACACCTTGTGGCGGGGGCCTTCGTTGTCGAAGGCGAAGCCGGGGCCGTCAAAGCCGGTCTCGACAAGCCCTTCGGGGAACTCGATCCACTCGACCGGTTCTGAGTCCTCGATCCGGTGATCAGTCCCCGGCGGCTTCAAGGTCCGATAGGCGGGGGCCAGGGGGTTGCACGAAAACACGTGCTTGATGTCGGTCAGCATTAGCTCCTGATGCTGCTGTTCGTGGTTGAGGCCGAGTTCAATCAACGGCGTGATCCTGTTCCAGGCATCGTCGCCGGCCCCGGCGATCAGCCGTTCCATGGCCTCCTCGACGTGGCGGCGGTAGGCGTGGATGTCTTCCAGCGGTGGCCGCGACAACAGCCCCCGCTTCGGCCTTTCGTGCCGGGGCCCGACGGCTTGGTAATAGGAATTGAACAGATAATCGTAGTCGGGGTGGAATTCCCCATAACCGCCGCCGAAGGGCTTGAGGATGAAGGTCTCGAAAAACCACGACGTGTGGGCCAAGTGCCACTTGGTCGGGCTGACGTCGGCCATCGACTGGATGCATTGGTCCTCGGCCGTCAGCGGCGCCACCAAGGCGACCGAGCGGGCGCGGATATCCCGGAACAGGGCTTCGATGTCGTCCCGGGACGGGCCAAGGTTTTCATTGGCGGAGAGTTTTTGAGGTCGTCCCCACATGTGTCACCTTCACAAATAGTTGCCGCCCGATCAAGGGCCACCCTTGTTTTTCCTAAAATTGGCCGGGGGTTTTATTGTTTTGATATCGAAATAATTACCGGCGCCCATCGTTTCAACCCGCCTACCAGCCGCCGTTCAGAATCTTGTCAACGTAAGCCGGCACCAATTCCGTTGCGGGACCGTAACGGGCTTCGGCGAACCGAGCCGCCCCTTCCGACGGTTCCATGTTGAGCTCCACCGCGTGCGTCCCGCCGCCGTTCGTCACCTGGGCGACAAAACCGGCCGCCGGATAGACGTTGCCCGA
>PTLK01000159.1 GCA_002938075.1 Alphaproteobacteria bacterium MarineAlpha3_Bin3 | reverse complement strand
GGTTGAGGCCGTCCTTGTCGGCTTCGGATAATCCTTGGAGTCCGAATTCCCCGGCGATCACGTCCAAGCGTTGGCGTTGCAGGACGTCGTTGGTGGTCCATGGCCGCCGGCCTGCGTTGACCTCGTCCATGGACGGCCGGTAGGCGGCCTTCCAGGCGTCGGTGAACGCCTCCCAGTCGACGCCTTCGATACCTTTACGTTCCCCAAGCGCTTGGGCCTCGGCGATGACGCTGGACCGCCAGTCGACAACGGTCCCATAGACGTCGAAAATAACGTAAGTGACGCTGGATTTAACCATCGGCGTTTTCCTCCTTTCCTCCCCGGTCCGTTCGGTTTGGCGATCAGTCGAAAACGGGGACAGTATACTTATTTCTCCCTAATAGCGTGTCAGGATTGATCGCGATCACACGATCAACCCTACGTTCAGATGCCACTCGGGCTAACGCTCGCTACGCGGCGGGTTGCGGCATGCGGCGCAACCAGAGCACACCAAGTTCAAATGATTCCATTCAAACTTGGTGCGCTCTAAGCCCCTACTCCGCCGCTTCCGCATAGTCCTCCATCGGCGGGCACGAACAGACCAGGTTACGGTCGCCGGCGATGTTGTCGATGCGGCCGACCGGCGGCCAGCACTTGTCCTCCAGCAGCCCTTTCAGGGGGAAGAACGCCTGGCGGCGGGAATAGGGGTGGTCCCAATGCCCGCCGCCCGGTAAGGGTTGACGCGTGTAACGTTTATCGTTACATTCAGCCCGGTGATCAAGAACTTCGCCTCGCGGGAAACGGAGAACCTCTTCCGCGGGCGGTCCCCCCAGCGGCTTCCGGGGGATTTACAGCGCCGCACGTTGCGGAAACTGTCGGCGATCAACGCCGCCGTCGCCCTCGGCGATTTACGGCGAATCCCCGGCAACCGGCTGGAGAAGCTGAAGGGAGCCCGATCCGGCCAACACTCGGTGCGGATCAACGACCAGTGGCGAATATGTTTCGTTTGGCGGGACGGAGACGCCCACGAGGTCGAGATTGTCGATTACCATCGCTAACGAGGTTGCCATGGCCAAACACCGCAAGCGCGATATCCCGCCGATTTATCCGGGAGAGGTCCTCAAGGCCGACTTCCTGGAACCGCTCGGCCTCAGCGTTAACGCGCTCAGCCGCGCCATCGGGGTGCCGAGGACCCGTCTCAACGACGTCGTGCGCGGGCGGCGCGGGATCACCGCCGACACGGCGATGCGGTTGGCGCGGTATTTTCGGATCAGCGCCCAGTTCTGGATGAACCTGCAATCCCATTACGAACTGGAGGTCGCCGAGGAGGCCAATGGCCAACGCCTCGATGCCGAGGTCCGGCCACACGCCGCTTAGGAATACGGGAAAAGTATACTTAACTCTTTCCCGACGCCTATTCCGCCGCCTCGGCGTAGTCCTCCATCGGCGGGCACGAACAGACAAGGTTTCGGTCGCCGGCGACGTTGTCGATGCGGCCGACCGGCGGCCAGTACTTGTCCTCCAGCAGCCCTTTCAAGGGGAAGAACGCCTGGCGGCGGGAATAGGGGTGATGCCAATCGTCGGCGACCAGCAAGTGATGGGTGTGCGGGGCGTTTTTGAGCACATTGTCGTCGCCGTCGGCGTCGCCGTTCTCGATCGCCGCGATTTCGGCCCGGATCGCGATCATCGCCTCGCAGAAACGGTCGAGCTCGCGCTTGGCCTCGCTTTCCGTCGGTTCGATCATCAGCGTATCGGCGACCGGGAAAGACATGGTCGGCGCGTGGAAACCGTAATCGATCAGCCGCTTGGCCACGTCGTCGACGGTTATGCCGGATGATTCCTTGATCGGGCGCAGATCAATAATGCATTCGTGGGCGACCATGGCGTTCTTGCCCGTATAGAGGACCGGGTAATGGGGCTCCAGGCGCCGGGCGATATAGTTGGCGCCGAGGATCGCCACCTGGGTCGCTCTCTTCAGCCCGTGGCCCTTCATCATGAACATGTAGGACCAGGAAATCGGCAGGATCGATGCCGACCCCCACGGCGCCGAGGACACGGTGCCGATGGTCTCGCCGCCCCGGGCCGCCGGGTTGACGGCTTCGACCAGGGGGTGATCGGGCAGGAACGGCGCCAAGTGCTTCAACACCCCGATCGGCCCGACCCCCGGGCCGCCGCCGCCGTGGGGAATGGCGAAGGTCTTGTGCAGGTTCAGGTGCGCCACGTCGGCGCCGATTTCGCCGGGCCGGCAGATGCCGACCAGGGCATTCAGGTTGGCGCCGTCGAAATACACCTGGCCGCCGTGGCCGTGAACGATGGCGCAGATTTGGCCGATCGCCTCCTCGAAGACCCCGTGCGTCGACGGATAGGTGATCATCAGCGCCGCCAGCCGGTCATGGTGTTCCTGGGCCTTGGCCTCGAGGTCGCCGATATCGACGTTGCCGGCCTCGTCGCAGGTAACCACCACCACCCTCAACCCGGCCATCTGGGCGCTGGCCGGGTTGGTGCCGTGGGCCGAGGCCGGGATCAGGCAGACGTCGCGGCCGCCCTGGCCCTGGCTTTGCAGGTATTTGCGGATGACCAGAAGGCCCGCGTATTCGCCCTGTGAACCGGCGTTGGGTTGCAGGGAGATGGCGTCGAAGCCGGTCGCCTCGGCGAGCATGTGTTCGAGTTCCTCGAAAAGCTGCTGGTAGCCCTGGGTCTGCTCGAGCGGAGCGAAGGGATGGATGGCGGCGAAATGGCGCCACGTGACGGGGATCATTTCGGTCGACGAATTGAGCTTCATGGTGCACGAGCCCAGGGGTATCATAGCCCGGTCCAGCGCGATATCCTTGGCCGCAAGGCGTCTCAGGTAGCGCAGCATCTCGGTCTCGCCGTGATAGAGGTTGAACACCTGATGGCCGAGGAAGCCGCTGGTGCGTCTTAAATCTTCGGGCAAGCCGTGCCCGGCGGTGCGGTCCAATTCCTCGATATCGAGCACGTTGTCGGCCTTTGTCGAAAAAACCTTCCATAGGCTCATCAGGTTCTTGCGCCGGGTGGTTTCGTCGAAGGAAATCGACAACCGGTCCTTGTCGACGAGGCGCAGGTTTATCCGCGACTCCCTGGCCCGGGCGGCCAGGGCGTTGGCCTGGCCGGGGACGACGACGGTAATCGTGTCGAAGAAGTCCTCGGTTTCGATTTCAAAGCCGAGCCTTTTCAGGCCCTCGGCCAGGATCCGGGTCATCCGGTGGACCTTGCGCGCGATATGGGTCAGCCCGTCGGCGCCGTGGTAGACGGCGTAAAAACCGGCGAGGATGGCCAGCAACACCTGCGACGTGCAGATGTTGGAGGTTGCCTTTTCCCGGCGGATGTGCTGTTCGCGGGTCTGCAAGGCCATGCGGAGCGCCGGGCGGCCGGCGGTATCCACCGACACGCCGATGATCCGGCCCGGGGTCTGGCGCTTGAATTCGTCGCGGGTGGCGAAAAACGCCGCGTGCGGCCCGCCGTAGCCCATCGGCACGCCGAAACGCTGCGACGAGCCGACGACGATGTCGGCGCCCATCTCGCCCGGCGGCTTTAGTAGGACAAGCGCCAAAAGGTCGGTCGCCACCGTCGTCAGCGCGCCCTTATCGTGAGCCATGTCGATGACCGGCCGGAGGTCGCGGACGGCCCCCGTGGTGCCTGGGTATTGGGCCAAGACGCCGAAAATGTCGTGGCCCGCCAAATCGCTGAAAGGATCGCCGCGGACGATCGTGAAGCCCATCGACCGGGCCCGGGTTTCGACGACGGCGATGGTCTGCGGGTGGCAGTCATCGGCGACGAAGAACGCGTCTGAGCCGGTCTTGCAAAGCCTATGCGCCATGGCCATGGCTTCCGCCGCCGCCGTGCCTTCGTCGAGCAGCGACGCATTGGCCAGGTCCATGCCGGTCAGGTCCATGATCATCTGCTGAAAATTCATCAGGGCTTCGAGCCGCCCTTGGCTGACTTCCGCCTGATAGGGGGTATAGGCGGTGTACCAGCCGGGGTTTTCGAGCACGTTGCGCAGGATGACGCCCGGCAGCTTGGTGCCGTAATAGCCCATGCCGATCATCGAGATGAAGACCTTGTTGCGTTCCGACATGCGCCTTAGGTACGAAAGGGTCCCGCGTTCGGTCTTGTCGCCGCCGATTTCAAGGGTGTGGCCGGTGATGATGTTTTCGGGCACCGTCTTTTCGATCAAGGCGTCCAGGGAGGGCAGCCCCAAGGTCTCGAGCATCGCGGCGATTTGCGCCTCGCTGGGGCCGATGTGGCGGCGGATGAAATCGTCCCGCTGTTCGAGGTCGCTGAGCGTGCTCGCCGGCATTAGCCGAGTCCCTCCACGTAGCCCTTATATTCGTCTTCGTCCATCAGGTCGTCGAGTTCGCCGGCGTCGGTGATTTTCATCTTGTACAGCCAGCCCTCGCCGGTGGCGTCGGCGTTGACTTTCCCCGGATCGGCGTCGAGGTCGGGGTTGGACTCGGTCACCTCGCCCGAGGCCGGGGCGTAAACCTCGCTTGCCGCCTTGACCGATTCGATGACCGCGGCTTCCGACCCTTTTTCCAACGGTGTGCCGGCTTCGGGCAATTCGACGAAGACGATTTCCCCCAACTGCTCCTGGGCGTATTCGCTGATGCCGATGGTGGCGGTATCACCGTCGATCCTGATCCACTCGTGTTCCTTGGTGTATTTGACGGTCATGGGATTCCCCCTGGGCTAAGTGCTCTAGGATTTGTAATAACGCTGGTCGACGAACGGCAGCTTGACCACGGAACCGGGCAGCGCCTTGCCGCGGACCCTCAGGTTAACCGGGGTTTCGGGGCTTGCATACTCGGTCTTCA
>PTLK01000158.1 GCA_002938075.1 Alphaproteobacteria bacterium MarineAlpha3_Bin3 | reverse complement strand
ATGGTGCCCCCGGGGAGAATCGAACTCCCACTCCCTTGCGAGAACGGGATTTTGAATCCCGCGCGTCTACCAATTCCGCCACAGGGGCTTAACAAACCGGCCACATCATAGCCCGGGGCGTTGGCCGGTCAACATAGGTCGTCAACACGCCCGATTCCTCTAAAATCCGGTGTTTGCCCGAAACTCCTTGCCCTGCTAAATACCGCCAATGCTGAGGCGCCTTTACGACTGGACCATGGACCTGGCCGGCCACCGCCGCGCGATGGTGATGCTGGCCGGGGTGTCGTTCATCGAAAGCTCGGTGTTTCCGATCCCGCCGGACATTTTGATGATTCCGATGGTGCTGGCTGACAGGGCGCGGGCCTTCCGCATCGCCTTCGTGTGCACCGCGGCATCGGTCCTGGGCGGGCTTCTGGGTTACGCCATCGGCATCTTCCTGTTCGAGGAAATCGGCAAGCCGGTGCTGGAATTCTATGGCTACGGGCCGAAATTCGCCGAGTTCCAGGGCACGTACAACGACTGGGGCGCCTGGGCCGTGTTCATCGCCGGGGTGACGCCGTTTCCCTACAAGGTCATCACCATCCTATCCGGGGTCACGGGGCTTGATATCTTCATCTTCACCGTCGCCTCGGTGGCCGCCCGGGGGCTCCGGTTCTTCATCGTCGCCGGGCTTTTGTGGCATTTCGGGGAACCGATCCGGGAGTTAATCGAAAAACGCTTAGGCTTGCTGTTCGGGCTGTTCTGCGCCCTGCTGCTGGGTGGCTTCGCCGCCGTAAAGTTCCTACTGTAAATACGCCATGATGATTGATCCCGCCCGCATGGACTGGCCCCGGCTGGTCCCGTTCGCCATTTTGGCCGCCAGCATCGGCGCCCTGATCATCGCCTATACGGCCGAGCTGGCGTTCGGCATCGAGCCCTGCATCCTTTGCCTTTATCAACGCATCCCCTATGCCCTGGCCGGGGCATTGGCCGTGGCGGCGCTGTTGGCGCCTGAGACATGGGGGCCGCGGCCAAAGGTGTGGGCGGTGATCGGCGCCGCGGTGGCGTTCCTGGCCGGGGCCGAAATCGCCTTCTATCACGTCGGGGTCGAGCAGCACTGGTGGCGGTCCGTGGCTTCGTGCGGCGTCGCCGCAAGCGATCCCGAACCCGAAACGGTGGAGGAGCTGCGCCGCCTGCTGACCGAGGCCCGGCCGACCAAGACCTGCGACGAGGTCGACTGGGCCCTGTTCGGGGTCTCCATGGCGACCTACAATGTGGCGACGTCGCTGGCCCTGGCGGTGGGGTCGTTCTGGGGCGCGGAGAAGATCCGGAGGCAGGCATGAGCAAGAAGGCCCGAAAAACGAAAAAGCAGACAATGAAAAAGCCTAAAATCCCGGGGCGGCTGCCCGGCGATCCGTCGAAGGCGGAGATGATCAAGCGCATGATCCGCGTCGACCAGGCCGGCGAATACGGCGCCGTCAGGATCTACGAAGGCCAACTCAGCGTCCTCGGTAAAAGCGCCAGCGCCCCCGCCCTCGAGCACATGGCCGAACAGGAACGCCGCCATCTCGACGCCTTCAACAAGCTCATTCCCGAACGCCGGGTGCGGCCGACGGCGCTGCTGCCGTTGTGGCACGTCGCCGGGTTTACCTTAGGCGCCGGCACGGCGCTGCTCGGGGAAAAAGCGGCGCATGCATGCACGGTCGCCGTCGAGGAGGTCATCGACGAACACTACACCGGACAGATCGCGCGTCTGGACGCCGAGGGGGGCGAGAAGAAATTCCGCGACCGGCTCGAGGAATTCCGCCTCGAAGAGGTCGAACACAAGCAAACCAGTCTCGACCTGGGGGCCCGCGAGGCGCCCGGCTACGAGGCGCTGACGGGGCTGATCAGGGCCGGTTCGCGGCTCGCCATCTGGCTGTCGACGCGGATTTAGGGAGTTACGGGCGGCGGTTTCCCGCGAGGCTGGTGATGATGCCGCGAAGGGTGCGCACCTCCTGTTCGGTTAGATGCGCCCGTTGCAGCACGTTGCGGATATTGCGGACCATGACCGGGCGCTTTTTCTTGACGTGCAGGAACCCCGACGCATCCAGTTCTTGCTCCAGGTGCTCGAACAGACTTTGCAGTTCCGACTTGTTGGCGGGCCGGGTTTCCTTCGCCATTGCCAGCCTACCGCCGCCGCCATCTTCCCCGTCTCCGAACCCGGCCAACAGCCATTCATAGCCGATACAGAAAACCGCCTGCGCCAGGTTGAGCGAGCTGAAAGCCGGGTTCACCGGCGCCATCACCACGGCGTCGCAAAGCACCAGGTCGTCGTTCTTGAGGCCCTTGGCCTCGCGCCCGAACAGCACCCCGGCCTTGATCTCCCCTTGGCCCCCCGATCTGGCGCCGGCCATGAAGTCGCGGATTTCGGCCCCCGCTTGCCGGGGCGTGAGGATGCGCTGGGTCATGTCGCGGGTCCGGGCCGTGGTGGCGAAGACGCGTTCCAGGTCGGCGACGGCGTCGGCGGTGGTGTCGAAAACCCGCGCCCCTTCCACCACCTCATCGGCGCCGGCAGCGGCGGCCGTGGCTTCGTCGCTGGGCCAGCCGTCGCGGGGCTTGACCAGGCGAAGCTCCGTCAGCCGGCAATTGAGCATGGCGCGGGCGGCCATGCCGATGTTCTCGCCCAGTTGCGGTTCCACCAGGACGATGACCGGGCCGGGAGTGCCGTCGCCGGCCATCAGCTTGGCGAGTGTTTTTCTTCGGCCCCGTCCCGGAACAGCTTGTAGATGATCGAGTCGCGGAGCGCGTTGTAGGAAGCGTCGATGATGTTGGCGGAAACGCCCACCGTCGACCAGTGCTCGCCGTCCTTGTCCGCCGATTCGATCATCACCCGGGTGATGGCGCGGGTGCCGTCGCCGGGGGTCAGGATGCGGACCTTGTAATCGACCAGGCGCAGGTCCCGAAGCTGCGGGTAGATGGGCGTCAGCACCTTGCGCAGCGCCGCGTCGAGCGCGTTGACCGGCCCGTTGCCTTCGGCCACGGTCATGTGCTGCTCGTCGCCGACATCAAGCTTCACCGTTGCCTCGGAAAGGGTGACCAGCTCGCCCTTGTCGTTCCAGCGCCTTTCGTCGACCACCCTAAAGCTGGCGCAGTGGAAGAAATCGGGCACCGTGCCCAAGGCGCGCCGGGCCAGAAGCTCGAAGCTGGCTTCGGCGCCGTCATAGGCGTAGCCGTCGAATTCCCGTTCCTTGACCTGTTCCACCAGCCGGGTGACCTTGTCATCCTTGGGGTCGATCTCGATCCCGATTTCGCGGAACCGGGCCAGGATATTGGCCCGCCCCGACTGGTCCGAGACCACTATGTGGCGGCGGTTGCCGATCTTTTCCGGGTCCACGTGCTCATAGGTCGAGGGGTCTTTTTCCACCGCCGAGACATGCAACCCGCCCTTGTGCGCGAAGGCGGATTCGCCGACATAGGGCGCGCCCCGGTTGGGGGCCCGGTTGAGGCGTTCGTCGAGAAGGCGGCTGAGATGCGTCAGCTTGCTCATGTCCTTTTCGGTGACGCCGGTCTCGTAGCCCATCTTCAGGACCAGCGACGGGATGACGGTGATCAGGTTGGCGTTACCGCAACGTTCGCCGAGGCCGTTCAGGGACCCCTGCACGTGGCGCACCCCGGCGCGCACGGCGGCCAGCGAGATGGCGACGGCGTTGCCGGTGTCATCGTGGGCGTGGATGCCGAGACGATCACCGGGAATGTGTTCGATGACCTTTGCGATGATGTCCTCGGCCTCGTGCGGTAGCGTGCCGCCGTTGGTGTCGCACAGCACGATCCACCGGGCGCCGGCCTCATGGGCCGCCTTCAGGCAGTCGAGGGCGAAGTCCGGGTTGGCCTTGTAGCCGTCGAAGAAATGCTCGGCGTCGAAGATCACTTCGTCGGCCTTTACCGCCGCCAGGGTGACGCTTTCGCGGATCATGGCGATATTTTCTTCTGGCTCGATGTCGAGCACCACCTTGATGTGGAAATCCCAGGCCTTGCCGACCATGCACACCGCCTTGGCGCCGGCGGACAGAAGCGCCGTCAGGCCGGGGTCGTTGTCGGCGCTGCGTCCGGCCCGGCGCGTCATTCCGAACGCCGTCAGGCAGGAACGCTTCAATTCCGGCGGATTCTTAAAAAAGGCGTCGTCGGTGGGATTGGCCCCGGGCCAACCGCCTTCGATGTAATCGATGCCGATGGAGTCGAGCTCCTTGGCGATCAACTCCTTGTCGGCGGGGTTGAAATCGACGCCCTGAGTCTGGGCACCGTCGCGGAGCGTGGTGTCGAACAGATAAACGCGCTTGTCATCCATCGAAAATCCATCCGGTCAGTGGGTGGAACGCGGGAGAATGCCGATTTTGCGCCCGTGGCTCAAGGATTTACGCGCTTTCGGCCGAGTTTCGGTTTTTCAAGGCACAAAAAACAATACGCCGACGGAGGGACGGCACCCCCCTGCCGGCGTAATACCGAAATTATTGCCAAATGGCGCCGAAAGTAAGGGGTCAATTACCTTTCGCGCGCCTCGGGCGGCGGACATTTAGGGCTGCTAGAGCTTCCCTCCCGGCCATGCTAGCCTCTCTTCCCATGCCCGAGGAAATCATCCTCTTGACCGGCGATGTGGAAGGCCCCCACTTCCGCGTCATTCTCGAAAGCCACAACCCGGCGCTTGTGGTCGTCCATGCCCAGACCCGGGACGAGTTGGAGGCCGCCTGCCTGCGGCCGACCATCGGCGGCGGGGCGAGGAGGCTGATTTCGTTCTCGACCTCGGTCATCGTGCCGGCGGCGTTGCTCGAAGCCCTGGACCTGCCTGCCTACAACTTCCA
>PTLK01000157.1 GCA_002938075.1 Alphaproteobacteria bacterium MarineAlpha3_Bin3 | reverse complement strand
CCATGATCGTCAGCGTTTTCCCTTCGGCCTTTTCCATTCTTTCCCTGGTGTTCGAACAAGCTTAGAAGCTCAAGCCGTCCTGGGAGGCGGCAAGGTTGGAAACTCGTTCCTTCACCGGCGAGGTATCGTCGCGAAACATATGCAGGCCCGGGCCATGGGCGATGATTCGGATTTCGATCTTCATCCCTTTCTGGTGGTAGTACTGATAAATGTTTTCGGCGTTGTTGAGCACGTAATTCAGCCGTTCGGGATCGTTGAAATTGACGTGAAGCGCGACTTGGCGGGTCCCATTGCCGCCTTGGGGACTGTCAGAAGCCATTATTTTTCCAATGGTTAAAGGGGTTTCTATGGGCCGAAGGCTACAAGTCCCCCGGACCCGGCACAAGGTCATTCGAAAACGCGAGGTTGGGGTGCGCGAGCAATAAAAAAACCCGGGAAAGGTTGCTAAAGGTCTGAAAGTCAGGCACTTTATAGACCCTGGAACGCTGGAAGTCCTCGCCCTCCCAGGCCGTATTTCGGAAGGCTGCCGTGGATTCATTGCTCGTCGAATATCTGCCTATTCTCATCTTTATCGGTATCGCCATCGCCATCGCTGGGATTGCGGTCGGCGGGTCTTATATTATCGCCACCCAGAAGCCTGATGTGGCCAAAACGTCTACCTATGAATGCGGATTCGATCCTTTCGAAGATGCGCGCCATAAATTCGACGTCCGTTTCTATCTGGTGGCGATCCTTTTCATCATTTTCGACCTCGAAGTCGCGTTCCTGTTTCCGTGGGCGGTGACGCTCGGGAAAATCGGCGTCTTCGGTTTCTGGTCGATGATGATTTTTCTTACAATTCTGACCATCGGATTCATATATGAATGGAGAAAGGGAGCCTTGGAATGGGAGTAACAACCAATCCCCTTGCTGGCGATGCCGCATCTTTAACCCCCGGCGCCGAACAAGAAGCCCTTCTCAATCAGGTGACGGACGAATTACAGGACAAGGGTTTCGTCCTTGCCAACGTCGATAAGCTGGTCAACTGGGCGCGTACGGGTTCCCTTTGGCCGATGACCTTCGGGCTGGCGTGTTGCGCCGTGGAAATGATCCATTCCTATTGCAGCCGTTATGACCTCGACCGGTTCGGCGTCGTGCCCCGGCCCAGCCCCAGGCAATCGGACGTCATCATCGTCGCCGGTACGCTGACTAACAAAATGGCGCCGGCTTTCCGCAAGGTCTATGACCAAATGGCCGAGCCCCGGTACGTGATTTCCATGGGTTCGTGCGCCAACGCCGGTGGGTATTATCATTATTCGTATGCGGTGGTCCGGGGGTGCGACCGGGTGGTGCCGGTCGATATTTACGTTCCCGGATGTCCGCCCACCGCCGAAGCCCTCATTTACGGAATCCTGCAACTGCAAAAAAAGATTAAAAGAACCGGAATGCTCTGGCGTTGATCGGTGCCCCGGCGCCGCATCGATTGCTATTAACCGGTAGCGTGAATCATGGACCTTGCCCTTCAAGACCTCGGTGATTACATCGTCGGCCACCTGCCCGATGAGGTAGAGGATAACGAAATCAAGCTTGGTGAATTGATCCTTTCAGCCAAGGCCGATGGGGTCATCAAGGTGCTCAAGTTCTTGCGTGACGACGTCAACTGCCGGTTCAAGCAACTTGTCGATATTTGCGGCGTCGATTATCCGGACCGCTCGCCCCGGTTCGAAGTCGTCTACAACCTGTTGAGTCTGGCCCACAACAATCGCGTCCGGGTCAAAATTCGGACCGACGAGGAAACGCCGGTGCCCACGGCGACCGGCGTCTTCAGCGCCGCCAACTGGTGGGAGCGCGAGGCCTGGGATCTGTACGGGATTTATTTCTCCGAACACCCCGACCTGCGCCGCATCCTGACCGATTACGGGTTCGAGGGCCACCCGCTGCGCAAGGACTTTCCGCTTACCGGCTACGTCGAGTTGCGCTACGACGACGAACATAAGCGGGTCGTCTACGAGCCGGTGAAATTGACCCAGGAATACCGGGATTTCGATTTTCTCAGCCCCTGGGAAGGTGTCCAAAGGATGCTGCCGGGGGACGAGAAGGCCGGAGATTTCGACCTGGATGGCGAGGCGTCGGAAACGGGCGGCGGCGAAGACGATAAAGACGACGCCGAAGACCCCGATAAGAAAGAGGACGCCTGATGGCCGAAACCCAAATCAGGAATTTCAATCTCAACTTCGGCCCCCAGCACCCGTCGGCCCACGGGGTGCTGCGTCTGGTTCTGGAAATGGACGGCGAGATCATCGAACGGGCCGACCCCCATATCGGGCTTTTGCACCGGGGCACGGAAAAGCTGATCGAACACAAGAACTATTTGCAGGCGGTTCCCTATTTCGACCGCCTCGATTACGTCTCGCCGCAAAACCAGGAGCACGCCTTTGCCCTCGCGGTGGAGAAACTGCTGGGCCTCGTGGTGCCGCCCCGGGGCCAGACCCTGAGGGTGCTATTCGCCGAAATCGGCAGGGTGCTCAACCACATCTTTTCGGTCTGCACCTTCGCCATGGATACCGGCGCCATGACGCCGATGCTGTGGTTGTTCGAAGAACGCGAAAAACTGATGGAATTTTGCGAGCGCGCCTCGGGCGCGCGCATGCATATGAATTACTTCCGGCCCGGCGGGGTCGCCTTCGACGTGCCACCCGAATTGCTCGATGATATCGCCGCCTGGGCCGAAACCTTTCCCAAGCTGATCGATGATTGCGAAACCCTGCTGACCGAAAACCGGATCTTCAAGCAACGGACGGTGGATATCGGCGTCATTACCGCCGATGAATGTTTCGATTGGGGGTTCACCGGCCCCAACCTCCGTGCCGCCGGCGTTCCGTGGGACCTGCGCAAGGCCCAGCCCTACGACGGTTACGAGCGCTTCGACTTCGACATTCCCATCGGCAAGCACGGGGATTGTTACGACCGTTATCTGGTCCGCATCCACGAATTGCGCCAAAGCCTGCGGATCATCGATCAATGCTTCGGCGACATGCCGGGCGGTTCCTGCAAATCCGATGACCGCAAGATAACGCCGCCGCGCCGGGCCGACATGAAGAATTCCATGGAGGCGCTGATCCATCACTTCAAGCTCTTCACCGAGGGCTATCACGTTCCGGCCGGCGAAACCTACACTGCGGTGGAGGCGCCAAAAGGCGAATTCGCCGTTTATCTCATTTCCGACGGCACCAACAAACCCTATCGCTGCAAGATCCGCGCCCCGGGATTCGCCCACCTGCAGGCGATGGAACTTCTGTCCAAGGGCCACATGCTGGCCGATGTGGTGGCCAACATCGGTTCGCTCGATGTCGTGTTTGGGGAAATCGACCGATGACCGGTTCCCATCAAGACATCAACCAGCCCGAAACCTTCGAGTTCGATGCGGGCAACCTGGAATTGGCTGATTCGTTTATCGCCAAGTACCCCGAAGGCTGGCAGGCCAGCGCCGTGATGCCGATTCTCGACCTGGCACAGCGCCAAAGCGGCGGTTGGCTGCCGAAAGCGGCCATGGACACCGTCGCCGGGATGCTGGATATGCCGCCGATCCGGGTTTACGAGGTCGCCACCTTCTACACCATGTACAACCTGAAACCGGTCGGCAAACATCATGTTCAGGTGTGCACCAACCTGCCGTGCTGGCTTCAAGGTTCGGACGCCGTTACCGGCGCCTGCAGGAAATTCCTCGGCATCGATTTCGGCATGACCACCGAGGACGGCATGTTCACCCTTTCGGAGGTCGAATGCCTTGGCGCCTGCGTCAACGCGCCGATGATGCAGATCGGCGACGATTATTACGAGGACCTGGATTCCGGCTCCACCGAGGAAATCCTTGAAGCGCTGAAGGCCGGCGAAACCCCCAAACCGGGCTCACAGACGGGCCGCCACACCTGCGAGCCGGCGGGCGGCCTGACGGTGTTGCAGGAAACGGGGAAGGGGGCAGGGAAATAACGATGCTGCACGACAAGGACCGCATCTTCACCAACATTTACGGCCTTAAGGACACCAGCCTCAAGGGCGCCAAGAAGCTCGGCGACTGGTCGAAGACGAAATCGATTCTGGCCAAGGGGCGCGAAAAGATCATCGACGAGATCAAGGAATCGGGCCTGCGCGGGCGCGGCGGTGCCGGCTTCGGGACCGGCATGAAATGGTCGTTCATGCCCAAGGAGGTCACGGAAAGGCCCCATTACCTTGTCATCAACGCCGACGAGGGCGAGCCCGGCACCTGCAAGGACCGGGAGATCATGCGCAACGAACCCCACAAGCTGATCGAAGGGGCATTGGTGGCCTCGTTGGCCATGGGCGCTCATGCCGCCTACTGTTACGTCCGCGGCGAGTTTTTCCGTGAGACCGAGGCCTTGCAACGGGCCGTCGACGAAGCCTACGACGCCGGCCTGATCGGCGACAACGCGTGCAAGTCCGGCTACAAGTTCGATTTTTACATCCACCGGGGCATGGGGGCTTACATCTGCGGCGAGGAAACGGCCCTGATCGAAAGCCTGGAGGGCAAAAAAGGCCAGCCGCGCCTGAAACCACCATTCCCCGCCAACGTCGGCCTCTATGGCTGCCCAACGACGGTCAACAACGTCGAATCCGTCGCCGTTACCCCGACGATCCTGCGCCGCGGCGCCGAATGGTTCGCCGGCCTGGGCAAACCCCACAACACCGGCACCAAGCTTTTCAACATTTCCGGCCACGTCAACCAGCCGTGCACGGTGGAAGAGGAAATGGGAGTGCCGCTGAAGGAACTGATCGAAAAACACGCCGGCGGCGTGCGCGGCGGCTGGGACAACTTGCAGGCCGTCATCCCCGGCGGCGCCTCGGTGCCGATGCTGCCGAAGCACATCTGCGACACCGTA
>PTLK01000156.1 GCA_002938075.1 Alphaproteobacteria bacterium MarineAlpha3_Bin3 | reverse complement strand
TGTACGTCCTCTGGCACGTCGTCCGGCACGTCCCCGGGAACATCGCCGGGGGCCTCGTCGGTGGGGATGCGGTAACCCCCGTTGAGCCAGCGCCCGAGGTCGACATCGGCGCAGCGTTTGCAACAGAACGGCTTGAATTCGACCGCCGCCGGGGCGCCGCAGGTCGGGCACTTGCGGTTCTTCAGCGGCACCACCTTGGCCGTTTTCTTGGACTTTTCCGCCATTGTCCGGTCCTTATGCGTCCTTGGCGGGGACGATTTCCCAGCCCTCGGCGGCGAAAGTCTGGTCCGCGACCGCTTCAATGGCAAGTCCGAGCCGCTGTTCCGCCTCTTTCCGGGCCGCCTTCGCCGGCCCCCGGAGCGCCCTGATCACCGCCGGCGAGGCGCGGAGCGTCAACGGACCCGATGCCCCTTGTCCTTCCCTGAGAACGCCCCTGAGCGCCGCCAGCGCCACCGTCAACGGTGATTTCGACGGCCCGGCCCGGTCCTCGAAAGGCAGGCAGAGAATTTCCTGTAACGACGGGCCGTGGCGGCGTCGCGTCATTTCCACCAGCCCCATGGCCGTATAACCGATCACCTGGGGGCTTAAGGAGTCGTTGGCAACGGCGGCACGCAGCGCGCCGAGCACTTCCGCTTTGTGGACCGGGTCCCGGACCGGCACGAAGTCGACGACGATCAGGCCTGAGATGTTGCGCAGCCGGATCTGCCGCGCCGCCTCGGCTGCCGCTTCCAGGTCGACTTCAAACGCCGTCTGTTCCTTCGAGCCTCCGGCACCGGCGTCGGCGCCGCCGGTATTGACGTCGATGGCGCACAACGCCGGGGTCTGGCTGATGATCAGCGATCCGCCGCCGGGCAGGGCCACGGCCGGGGAAAGGGCCTCGTCGATCTGCTCCTCGACGCCGAAGGCCTCGAACAGGGCCTGTTTATCCTGGTGCGCCTGGATGGCGGCCGAAAGGGCCGGCAGCTCGGCGTGGCAATATTCCCGCACCTCATTCAGCGTCTCGGGATCGTCGGCGACGATCCTTTCGATGCCCGGGCCGTGGTCGCGCAGCACCCGCAAGGCCGGGCCGGGTTCGACCGACAGCGCCGAGGGGGCCTTGGCATTGGCGCGGCGCAGGCAAATGTCCTTCCACCGCCGGTTCAGGGCCCGGGCCTCGGTTCCCAGGGCGTCTTCGGCCACACCCGAGGCGGCGGTCCTGACGATGAACCCCCCACCCAACGGGGCCAGGGCTTCGATTGCCGCTGTCAGGCGGTCGCGTTCACCCTCGTCCTCGATGCGCCTCGAGACGCTGACCCCCGGATGGCCGGGCCGGAAAACCAGGTTGACGCCCGCCAGGTTGACCCGCGTGGTCAGTTTCGCGCCCTTGTCCTCGGCGGGATCGCGCAACACCTGCACCAGGACCGCATCGCCTTCGTTGACGTAATCGCCGATGTGGTCGCCGGAGCTTTCCGAGCCGACGGGCCGGGCCTCGGCCAGGGCCAGAAACCCGCTGCGCCCGAGGCCTATATCGACGAAGGCGGCCTCGATCCCCTTCTTCACCGCTTCGACGCGCCCGAGGTAGACGTTGCCTGCAACGCTGAGCGCTCCTTCACGGGCCACCAGAAGCTCCTTCAGCCGGCCGGCCGACAGCAGCGCTACGCGGGTTTCCCCGGGGCCGCGGCTGATGAGCACGCTATCGGCGGTCATCGGTCCCTATCCTGCCCTAGGGGTCTTACCGGCTTGACCGCCTTCGATTCCGAGCCCGCGAAGCAGCGCCGCCGTTTCCGCCAGCGGCAACCCGACGACGTTGGAATATGACCCGATGATCTTCGGCACGAACGCCGCCGCCGCCCCCTGGATGGCATAGGCCCCAGCCTTGCCGCGCCATTCGCTGCCCTCGATGTATTGGTCGATTTCAGGGCCGCTCAAACGCTTGAACATCACCGCCGTCATCACCAGGCGGCCGTGTTCGGCCCCCTGGCCGTCGATGACGCAGACGGCGCCGTAGACCCGGTGCCGGCGGCCGGAAAGCAACGCCAGGCAATGGCGCGCCTGCGCCTCGTCGGCGGCCTTGGGCAGCACCCGGCGCCCGCAGGCGACCACCGTATCGGCGCCCAGCACCAGGTCGCCGGAATAGCGCCCGGCGACGCCCTGGGCCTTGGCCAGGGCCAGGCGCTTGGCCAGATCGCCGGGGCGTTCGCGGGGTTGGGCTTTTTCGTCGACATCGGCGGCGACCACCTGGTCGGGAACGATGCCGATCTGGGCCAGCAGGTCGAGCCGCCGGGGCGATGCCGAAGCCAGGATCAGGCGCCCGCTCATGGGTTTCCGCCGGTTATTTGAATCGGAAAGTGATCCGGCCCTTGGACAGGTCGTAAGGGGTCATTTCGACGTTGACCCTGTCACCGGCCAGCACCCGGATCCGGTGCTTGCGCATCTTACCGGCGGTGTGGGCAAGGATTTCATGGTCGTTGTCGAGCACCACCCGAAACATCGCATTGGGCAGAAGCTCGGTGACCGTGCCGGTAATCTCTAAAACTTCTTCCTTCGCCATAAGGTCCTCAAATTGCCGAACGGGGCGGCCCATAAAAAGCTTTCACTCCCCCCGAGGTCAAGGGTTTTTCCGAACCCGGCCCGTCCCCGCCCCCCTTAGGTGTCGGCCACCGTGGTCAACGGGAACCGGTCCTTGAGGCGCTCCATCAGTTGATCGCGCACCGTCCTAAAGGCGTTAAGCACGGTTTCCCGGTTTTCGGATTCGATGATCGACGGGTCGAAGGTGTTCCAGAATTCAACCTCGCAGGCCATCACCCGGGTCATCTCGACGGCCTTGTGCTGGGCCACCGGCGACAGCGGAATCACCAGGTCGAAGTACGAATCCTCCAGGTCATCGAAGGATTTGGGTTTGTGCTGGCTGATGTCGATGCCGATTTCATCCATCACCGTGATGCAATACCCGTTGATCTCTATCTTGCGGACGCCGACGGAGTCCACATAGATGCGGTCCCTGTGCAGGAACTTAAGGATACCCTCGGCCATTGGGGAGCGAATGGAATTCATGGAACACGCGAACAGGACGGCGGAAGGAAGATCGGCCATTGCCCTCAGGCCCTGATATGGAGGACGCAGATCAGGGTGAACAGCCGACGGGCTGTCCGTTTATCGATGTCGACCTTACCCTCCAGCCGGTCGCGAAGGATGTCCGAGCCCTCGTTGTGGAGCCCGCGGCGGCCCATGTCCAGGGCCTCGATGCGGGACGGCGGCGCGGTCTTGATGGCCTCGAAATAGCTTTCGCAGACTATGAAGTAGTCCTTGACGATCTTGCGGAATGAATTCAGCGGCAGGGTGAACCGGTCCAGCTTATCGCCGCCTTCGGTACGGATGTCGAAGACCAGGCGGTTGTCCTCGATTCCGAGATTAAGGGTATAGGGCCCGCGGTCGTCGCCGACGGGGGCGAAGTGGTTGTCCTCCAAAAGGTCATAGACGGCGACCTTGCGTTCGTGTTCGACATGGGCGGCGCGGCGGACGAGGCTTTTCTCGTCGAGGAAGATGTTGACGATTCGCTGTTTTTCGGACACGGCGGCGCGGTTGTCCTTTTATTTTTCCCCGGGCTGCCGGGGCCTGTTGAGCCGGATCGACACCGAAAGCGCGTGTGCGTCCAGGCCTTCGGCGCGGGCAAGAATAATGGCCGCCGGGCCAATATTGGCCAGCGCCGCCCTGTCGCAGCCAATGATCGACGTGCGCTTGACGAAGTCGAGGACGCCTAAGCCCGACGAGAACCGGGCCGAGCGCGCCGTCGGCAAAACGTGGTTGGGCCCGGCGACATAATCGCCGATGGCTTCGGGCGCGAACCGGCCGAGGAAGATGGCGCCGGCGTTGTTGACG
Source organism: Alphaproteobacteria bacterium MarineAlpha3_Bin3 (assembly GCA_002938075.1). Lineage (GTDB taxonomy): Bacteria > Pseudomonadota > Alphaproteobacteria > Rhodospirillales > Casp-alpha2 > Casp-alpha2. The sequence goes on along the minus strand of PTLK01000156.1, from coordinate 1,103 downwards.
CCTTCGGCCAGGGCGTCGGCGTCTTCGGCGGCGATTTCAAGGTGCTCAGGCGCCAGCCGGTCGATGAGCGGCAGCGCATCGGGAAGCGCGTCGACGACGATCACGGCGCCATGGTCGCGCCAGCTCGCAGCCGCGGTCTCGGCCCGGGGCAGCGTCTTCAGATGACCGTCGATGGCGCCCAGGACGTGGTCGGCGAAGTCCCCGTCGTCGGTGATCAGGATGGCTTGGGCGGCGGTGTCGTGCTCGGCCTGGCTGAGCAGATCGGCGGCGATCCAGTCGGGGTCGTTGAGGCCGTCGGCGAGGACCAGAATTTCCGACGGCCCGGCGATCATATCGATGCCGACGGTGCCGAAGACCTGGCGCTTGGCGGCGGCCACATAGACGTTGCCGGGGCCGACGATCTTGTCCACAGCGGCGACGGTTTCGGTCCCGAAAGCCAAGGCGCCAACGGCCTGGGCGCCGCCGATACGGTAGATTTCGTCGATCCCGACGATGGCCGCGGCGGCCAGCACCAGCGGGTTGATCTCGCCCTTCGGTGCCGGCACCACCATGGCCAGCCGGCTGACGCCGGCGATCTTGGCCGGCAGGGCATTCATCAGCACCGTTGACGGATAGGCCGCCGTGCCGCCGGGAACGTAAAGCCCGACGGCGGCCAGCGGCCTCCAGCGCAAGCCGAGCCTCAAACCCGCCTCGTCGGTATAGTCCACCCCTTTGGGTGCCTGGCGGCGATGGAAATCGGCGATGCGCCCGGCCGCCAGCTCCAGGGACTCGAGTACGTCGGGGTCGACGGCCTCCTTGGCGGCCTCGATTTCTGGCCCAGTCACAGCCATGGTTTCCGAGCTCAGCTCGAAACCGTCGAATTCGCGGGTATAGGCAATCACCGCCTCGTCGCCCTTCTCGCGCACGTCGACGAGAATGGCGCGCACCGCGTCATCTACGTCGGGTTCGGTTCCCCGCTTGGTTTCCAGAAGCCGGACGAAGGCGTCCTCGAACCCGGAGTCGTTACTGTCAAGCCGCGTCGCCATCGACGGCCTCGCGGAACTTAGCGATCCAGTGTCCGATCTCGTCGGGCCGCGTCTTCCAGGCGGCCCGGTTGACGGCCA
>PTLK01000155.1 GCA_002938075.1 Alphaproteobacteria bacterium MarineAlpha3_Bin3 | reverse complement strand
CCCTCTGGCGCGCCACCACCAGCGGCGGCCCGGTATTCTAGGAATTTGACGGAATAATAAGGATTCGAGGTTTTACCGCCTCTGGTACTGCGCCTCGCCGAACAGGTTGCGCCGCGCCTCGGCGTCCTTCTCGAAGCCCGGCTTGCGCTTGTCGGCGAGCACCTTCAAGGCGCGCTTCACCGCCGGGCGGGCATCGATGGCGTCGAACCAGCGTTTGACGTTGGGGAATTCGTCGAAGCTGTGGCCCTGGCGGTCGTGGGACCGGGTCCACGGGAAGGTGGCGATGTCGGCGATCGAATAGTCGCCGGCCAGGTATTCAGCCTCGCCGAGGCGGCGGTCGAGGACGCCGTAAAGCCGACCCGCTTCGTTGGTATAGCGCTCGACGGCGTAAGTCAGGTCCGGGCCCTCGGGGGCGTATTGGCGGAAATGATGGGCCTGGCCGAACAACGGCCCGATGCCGCCCATCTGGAACATCAGCCATTGAATGACCCGGTACCGCGCCGCCATTTCCGCCGGCATGAATTGCCCCGTCTTTTCAGCCAGATACATCAGGATGGCGCCGGACTCGAACAGCCCGTAGGGCTCGCCGCCCGGCCCGTCTGTATCGACCATGGCCGGCATCTTGTTGTTGGGGCTGAGCTTCAGGTATTCGGGGTCGAACTGGTCGCCCTTGTTGATGTCGATGGGGATGACGTTGTAGGGGAGGCCGGTTTCCTCGAGCATGATATGAATTTTGTGGCCGTTCGGCGTCGGCCAGGTGTAGAGGTCGATCATTTTCGGCGTTTCCTTTGTAAGGGCCGGATTGGTGGCGATCATACCACCCCTGTAAGCGTTTGCAGCCCCTGGCCGGCGGCGATAAGCTTCCCCGCACACGGGCCCCTGAACTGGAGACACCCCCATGGCCAAGCCACTTTTGCACATGGTTTTCGGCGGCGAGGTCGAAGACCCGCAAGGAACCGATTTCGTCGACCCGGACAAGCTCGACATTCTCGGCATCTACCCCGATCACAAATCGGCGCTCCAGGCCTGGCGCGGCGCCAGCCATGCCCACGTCGACGAGGCCAACGTCAAGTATGTGATCGTTCACCTGCACCGGCTTTTGGATCCCGACCACCCGCGGGAATTTCACCAACGGGCCAGCGACCGCTAACAAGAGGCCCCGGGGGAGGCCGTGAGGCCGGGGGTGTCCCCCGAAAACAAAAACATGGGGAACCCGGCTCCCTTGAATACAACGTAACTTATTGAGAAATATAATTTTAGGCGGGCTCAAGCCGGCTCGCCGCCGCGGCTTCCGTCTTCGCCTTCGAGGGCCTCGTCGGGCAGCGGCGCCTCGGCCTCTTGGGGTGCCGCTTCCTTATGGGCTTTTCCGGCCCGGTTCAGTCCGCCGCCGGTCTTCGCCCACCGCGATATGTTTTCGGCCCGCGCCTTTTGCCGGCGATATTGCAGGAGGTCCACGATCTCCGCGGTCATCAAAAATCTCCGCCCAAAATTCGACTTCCACATTATCGGAACCCGGAGCGCGGGAAAAGATGCAAAATGATTAATTTTCCCGGATCGCCCGCAGCAGCTCGCCATAGGTCCCGACGACGGGGAACTGAGGGAACTCTTCGATGACGATTTTCGGCGCCTGGAACAGGATGCCGCGATCGGCTTCGGCCAGCATGGCGGTATCGTTATAGGAATCGCCGGCCGCGGTGACCCGGAAGTTCAAGTCGTGGAAGGCCCGGACGGCTTGGCGCTTGTGATCCTTCATGCGCAGTTTGTAGCCGGTGACGGCCCCGCCGGGGCCGGTTTCGAGGCGGTGGCAGAACAGCGTCGGCCAGCCCAGTTGCCGCATCAGCGGCAGGGCGAATTCATAAAACGTGTCCGATAGGATGACCACCTGGAAATCGGGGCGTAGGTCGTCGAGGAACGCGACCGCCCCGTCGAGCGGCCCAATTTTGTCAACCACCGCCTGGACGTCGGCGAGTCCTAAGCCGTTTTCATCCATCAGGGCCAAGCGGCGCTTCATCAACTCGTCGTAATCAGGAATGTCCCGGGTCGTCGCTCTGAGGGCGTCGATTCCGGTGCTGTCGGCGACCGCGATCCAGATTTCAGGGACCAGGACGCCTTCCAGGTCAAGGCAGACGATTTCCACTTTTACCCCCTTATTCGCTGTTCGGATCGTCCGGGCCAGTAGGGCACAGCCTCCAGGGCAGCACAATGCGGCGCCATCGGCAACCCGATCCTTGGTATTACCCCCTCAACCACTTGTTTCCCTGTCGGACCTACGGTCCTCCACGCCTCTTGGCCAGGATGGCTTTGATAACGGCGTCGAACATTTCCCTGGTTAATCTGCCGGTGTTGGTGTTGTAGCGCGAGCAATGGTAGCTGTCGGCGAGGAGCAGGCCGCCGGGAAGGTCGTGGAAGCGGCCGTGGCCGAATTTCCAGGCGCTTTTCTTCTCGCCGAGGGCCGAAAGCACCGCTCCGTGGGCCAAGGTGCCGAGCGCCAATATGACCCGCAACCGGCCCAGGGACGCGATCTCGTGGGCGAGGAAATTCCGGCACGCGGCGACTTCGGCGCCGAGGGGCCGGTTTTCCGGCGGCACGCAACGGACCGCGTTGGTGATCCGGCAATCGATCAGCCGCAACCCGTCGTCGGCCCGCGCGCCGTAATTTCCTTCGGCCAGGCCGTGCTTCAACAGGCTGGCGTAAAGCAGGTCGCCGGCGGTATCGCCGGTAAACGGCCGCCCGGTCCGGTTGGCGCCGCGCAGCCCCGGCGCCAGCCCGACGATCAGCAGCGAGCAGTCCCGGCCACCGAAGGACGCCACCGGGGCGTTATGCCAATCCGGGTTGGCGGCCCGGTTGGCGCGGCGGAATTCGGCCAGGCGCGGACACAACGGGCAATCAGGGCACGGCTCTGGGGATGACTCGGGGGGCAAATCGGCAAGCGCCACGGCTTCGGACCTTCGAGTCTTCGACAACCGTCAGGCGATCTCCACCCGTGGGTCGAATTCGACGTCGGACATGGCTTCGTCTTCGGCGGCCCGGCCCGCCAATCGCTGGATATGCTCGCGGATGTCGGCCAACTCGATGAAGGTATCGGCCTGGCGGCGCAGTTCGTCGGCGATCACCGGCGACTGGGAATGCATGGTGCTGACCACCGAAACCCGCAACCCCTTGCGCTGCAACGCTTCGACCAGGCGGCGGAAGTCCCCGTCGCCGGAAAAAATCACCGCATGGTCGAGGTATTCTGACATCTGCAGGACGTCGACCGCCAGCTCGATGTCCATGTTGCCCTTGATCTTGCGGCGCCCCGAGGGATCGATGAATTCCTTGGTCGGCTTGGTGACCATGGTGTAGCCGTTATAGTCCAGCCAATCGACCAGGGGGCGGATCGGGGAGTATTCCTGATCCTCCATCAGGGCGGTGTAATAGAAGGCCCGGATCAGGCGGCCCTGGGCGGAGAAATATTCGAGCAGGCGCTTGTAGTCGATATCGAAGTCCAGCCCCTTGGCCGCTGCGAAAAGGTTTGATCCGTCAATGAAAAGAGCAAATCGGTCTTGAGGATAAATGGTCATAAGCTAAAGTCCTTTCGTTGAAATTCTGGCATGGGGAAAAATCTTTTTCCCCATGCCCGGCGTCCCCGGAAAATAAAAATCGCCAAAAGACGAAGCCCGTGGACGCGCCGGATTAATGCGGCCAATACCGCCCGGCTGTTTAATATTTGGGGCTTAATCTCCGACTAGCAAGGATGAATTGAGGGAAACCCGTTTTGATACTCATCGGCATCGGCGCCAATCTGGCGTCACCCGTCTACGGCGAACCGCGCGCCACCTGTGGCGCCGCCCTGGCCGCCCTGGCTGAGGGCGGCCTGACCATCGCGCAACGCTCGCAGTGGTACAAAAGCGCCCCCGTCCCAGCCTCGGACCAGCCCTGGTTCGTCAACGCCGTCGTCCGCGTCAGGACCACGCTGGACCCGGACCGGCTGATCGCCCTGCTGCTGCAAACGGAGGAATCATTCGGACGCCGGCGGATCGGGGAAAACGCCCCCAGGATCCTCGACCTCGACCTGCTGGCCTATGGGCAAACGGTGATCGGCGGGCAGGCATCCGATGCCGGCGAGGCGGCAAAAACCACCGTGCCGCATCCGCGCCTGCACGAACGCGCTTTCGTCTTGTTGCCGCTCAGGGACGTGGCGCCGGACTGGCGCCACTCGGTTTCAGGCCAGGGCGTCCGCGCCCTGATCGAGGCCCTGCCGCCCGGCCAGCAGACGGAGGTCATGGCCGATGCCGGCGGCCCCTACGGCAGCGAATGGCGCCAACCCCGGAACGCCCCCCGGAACGCCGACGACGCCTCAAGGCAGGATTGACAGGGACGGCAAATGAAAAGGGCCGTTGATTTTTTTGGCTTTTTTTGGGCATTTGACTTGCCTTACGGGCCCTTAAAAAATATATAAGCGGCGCCTTATCGATTTCGTCGTTTTTGGTCATTTTTCACGGAGCGCCCCCATGGCACGAGTAACGGTCGAAGATTGCGTCACCAAGATTCCCAACCGCTTCGAACTGGTGATGGTCGCCTCACAGCGGGCCCGCAACATTTCCGCCGGCGCGGCGCTGGAGGTCGAGCGCGATAATGACAAGAACCCGGTTGTCGCGCTGCGTGAAATCGCCGACAACCATGTCGATCAGAAAGAGCTCGAGGAAGCCCTGATCAAGGGACTGCAAAAATTTGTCGAAATGGACGAACCGGAAGAGGACGAGGTCGACCGGATCGCCATCCAGCAAGAGCTAACCGTCGGCGAGGGCGAGGCGACAACGGATGCCGCCAAGGCGGAAAAGCCTAGCGACGAAGACCAGGCGGCGGCCATGGACATGGCCGGCGACGACACCGCCCAGGACGAGAAGCCCGTGGACGGCGACAAAGAAGCCTAGACCCGACAAAGGTGTTTGCATGTGGCGGCGAAATGGGATTGTCAGATTTGAACGCCGCCCGGCCTGCGCCG
>PTLK01000154.1 GCA_002938075.1 Alphaproteobacteria bacterium MarineAlpha3_Bin3 | reverse complement strand
GCCGATGCCGCCACCGCCGTCGGCGCCGCAACCAGCGCCCGGGCCGCCGCCGACGCCTCGCCCTTCGACAAGACCCTGGATGCCACCGCCGATACCGCCGAAGCCGCCTCCACGACCGCCGCCACAATCGCCGCCACCGTGGCTTCCGATTCCACCGCCATCGCTGCCGCCGCGGCCGATGCCCGCGCCGCCGCGGATTCGGCCGATGCCGCGACGCTTGCCGCCGACAAGGCATCTTTCGCCAAGATCGCGTCCACGGCCGCCAGCACCACGGCGTCCCTGGCAACGACGGCGGCCGGAAGCGACACTAGCAAGGCGGCGCTCGCCACGTCGGCAACGGCGGCCGACACGGCGGCCACCAGCGCCGCCACCAGCGCCAGCGATTCCGCAACCTCCAACACGGCGCTCATCGCCGCCAACCGGAAGGCGCAAAAATTCGCCGGCCTCAACATGACCGTCGGCAAGGTGCGCTATAACATCAAGACCGGGGCCCTGACCTTCAACGGCCAATCGCTCACCGACCCCGACCAAGACGCCCTGGCCGCAGCCTGCCGTTCCATCCTCAAAGGCGGGAAATAACCCCCGCCATGGACAAGGCCCAAGCCATTCCCTAAATTCTCCCTCACTCCATACTCCTTTTTGGCGCCCCCTTCCGGGCCGCCGACGTTAGGATTTTCGGCCATGCGCTTGTCCCAATATTTCCTGCCGACGTTGAAGGAAACGCCGTCCGAGGCGCAGATCGTCTCGCACCGGCTGATGCTGCGCGCCGGCATGATCCGCCAGTCGTCGGCCGGCATCTATTCGTGGCTGCCGCTGGGCTTCCGGGTGATGAAGAAAATCGAGCAGATCGTCCGCCAAGAGCAGGACGCCATCGGCGTCCATGAAATACTGATGCCGACCATCCAGCCGGCGGATTTGTGGCGCCAAAGCGGCCGCTATGACTCCTACGGGCCGGAAATGCTCCGCATCACCGACCGTCACGACCGCGACATGCTCTACGGCCCCACCAACGAGGAACAGATCACCGAGATCTTCCGCGACGCGGTCAAGAGCTACCGCGACCTGCCGCAGCATTTCTATCACATCCAGTGGAAGTTCCGTGACGAGGTTCGGCCGCGTTTCGGCGTCATGCGCGGGCGCGAATTCCTGATGAAGGACGCCTATTCCTTCGACCTCGATTTCGAGGCCGCCAAGGCCACCTACAACAAGCAGTTCGTCGCCTACCTCAAGACCTTCAAGCGCTTAGGGCTGACCGCCATCCCCATGCAGGCCGAAAGCGGCCCCATCGGCGGCGACATGAGCCACGAGTTCGTCATCCTGGCCGACACCGGCGAAAGCGAAGTTGCCTGCCACAAGGACTTCATCGACATGGACCTGAATAAATGGGACTTGGACCCGGACGGCGACCTCAACGCGGTGGTCGACGAAATGACGAAAAACTACGCCGCTACCGACGAGCGCCGCGACCCGGAAATCGAAAAAACTCTTGGCCAAGATCTTGTCATCGCCAGGGGCATCGAGGTCGGCCACATCTTCTATTTCGGCAAGAAATATTCCGCCGCCATGGGCGCTATCGTCACCGGCCCTGACGGCGAGGACGTGACCGTCGAAATGGGATCGTACGGGATCGGGGTGTCGCGCCTGGTCGGCGGCATCATCGAGGCCAGCCACGACGATAACGGCATCATCTGGCCGCAATCCGTAGCCCCATTCAAGGCCGGGCTGATCAACCTGAAGCCCGGGGATTCCGCCTGCGACGGGGCGGCGGATGACCTCTACCAAAAACTCATTGATGCCGGCGTCGACGTGCTGATGGACGACCGCGAAGGCCGCGCCGGGGTCAAGTTCGCCGACATGGACCTGATCGGCCTGCCGTGGCAGGTGGTGGTCGGGCCGAAGGGCCTGAAGGACGGCATCGTCGAGGTCAAGAACCGAGCGACCGGCGAACGCCAGGAAGTGATCCCCGAAGACGCCGTCAAAAAGCTGGCGGGCTAGGGGTTCTTTACGCTCATGGAAATCGCCTTCCTTCTGTTCGACGGCATTACCCCGTTGGACGCCATCGGCCCTTTCGAGGTGTTGGGAAAACTTCCGGGGGCGGAAATCCGCATGGTCGCCAAGGAAAAAGGAGAAGTCCGCACCAAAGGCCAAAGTCTAGCCATGATTGCCGATTATGCTCTCGCTGATGTCGCCAAACCGGAAATCCTTGTCGTGCCGGGCGGCCAGGGAGCCGACGCCATGGCTGGTGACGGCGCGGTTACGGATTGGCTATCACGCGCCCACGAAACGACGACCTGGACGACGTCGGTTTGCACAGGCGCGCTCATCCTCGGCGGCGCCGGGGTGCTGAAGGGGCTGAAGGCAACGACACATTGGCGGGCGATGGATGATCTGGCCGCTTTCGGGGCCCAGGCGACCGACCAACGCGTCGTCCGCGATGGCAAGGTCATCGCCGCCGCCGGCGAGGACATCGCCAAGGCCATTCAGCTTGCCATCGAATACGCGCCCGAACCGCCGTTCGACGCCGGGCGTTACCGGAACGCGCCCCCAGACAGGGTCGAAAGGGTCCGTTCGACCCTGAACCGGCCTTAATTAGGAACGGATCGGGTTTTGTTTTCCTTCTTCGAATGGATGGTGGCCATGCGCTACCTCAGGGCGCGGCGCCAGGAAGGGTTCATTTCGGTGATTGCCTGGTTCTCGCTGACCGGGATCGCGCTCGGCGTGGCGACACTGATTATCGTCATGGCGGTGATGAACGGTTTCCGCCAGGAACTATTGACCCGCATCCTCGGCATCAACGGCCATCTGAGCGTCTACGGGCAAACCAACCAAATCGCCGCCTTCGACCCGATCGCCGAAAAACTGCGCGCCGTCGAAGGCGTCAAAATCGTCTCGCCGATGGTCGAGGGCCAGGTCATGGCGACCGCCAACGGCGTCGCCCAGGGGGCGGTGGTGCGCGGGTTCCGGCCCCGGGACCTGAGCCGCCGCAAGATCATCACCGATAACATCCAGGCCGGTTCCTTCGCCGAATTCAAGGGCTCGAACGCGGTCATCATCGGCGCCCGGATGGCGACCAAAATGGGGCTGGCGATCGGCGACAAGATCACCCTGATCTCGCCCAAGGGCAACGCCACCGCGTTTGGCACCGTGCCCCGGATGAAGGCCTATCGTGTCGTCGCCACCTTCCAGATCGGCATGTACGAATACGATTCCAATTTCGTCTTCATGCCGCTGTCGGCGGCGCAAATCTATTTCAAGCTGCCCGGCGCGGTTTCCAACCTGGAAGTCTTCATCGCCGACCCCGACAACGCGTCCGCCGTCGCCGGGCGCATCAACAAGGCCTTGAAGGGCCAGGTCCGCATCCATGACTGGCAACGCGTCAACGCCAGCTTCTTCAACGCCATCCAGGTCGAACGCAACGTCATGTTCCTGATTCTGACGCTGATCATCGTGGTCGCCGCCTTCAACATAATTTCCAGCATGATCATGCTGGTCAAGGACAAGGGGAAGGACATCGCCATCCTGCGCACCATGGGCGTCACCCAGGGACAGATCATGCGCATCTTCTTCATCGCCGGCGCCTCCATCGGCACCATCGGCACCATGGCCGGGTTCGGGCTCGGCCTGGCGTTCGCCGAAAACATCGAAACCATCCGCCAATGGATTCAGGGGCTGACGGGGACCGAGCTTTTCGCTGCCGAAATTTATTTCCTGTCGCAACTGCCGGCGGTCGTCAATCCGTCGGAAGTGGTCTCCGTGGTGCTGATGGGATTGGGATTGTCGTTCCTGGCCACGCTATATCCCTCCTGGCGCGCCGCGCGTTTGGACCCGGCGGAGGCGCTTCGCTATGAGTAAGCGGGTTCTCGACCTAACCGGGGTAAAACGCACCTTCCATCAGGGGCGCTGGGATCTTAAAATCCTGCGCGGGGTCGATCTGGCCGTCAACGCGGGCGAGATCGTCGCCCTCGTCGGGCCGTCGGGGGCCGGCAAGTCGACGCTTCTTCATATTGCCGGGCTTCTGGAGCCGTCCGACGCCGGCGACGTCGCCATCGGCGGGCAATCGTGCAACGGCATGGACGACGACGCCCGCACGGCCATGCGCCGCGATCATCTTGGCTTCGTCTTCCAGTATCACCACCTGTTGCCGGAATTCTCGGCCCTGGAAAACGTCACCATTCCCGGCATCATATCGGGCCTCAGCCGCCGCCAGGCACGGGAGCGGGCCAAAGAGATCCTCGGTTGGATGGGGCTGGAAGATCGCGAAAAGCACCGCCCGGCGCGGCTTTCCGGCGGCGAGCAGCAGCGTGTTGCGATCGCCAGGGCGCTGGCCTCGAAGCCGACTCTGCTTCTTGCCGACGAGCCGACCGGCAACCTGGATCCGGCGACGGCAGCCGACGTGTTCGACGTGCTGTTGAAACTGGTCAAGGGCGCCGGGCTGGCGGCCCTGGTCGGCACCCACAATCCGGAACTGGCGTCACGCATGGACCGGGTGGTGCGCCTGGAAGAGGGGCGCCTAGTGGACGCCTGAAACCGCCCCGGCCCCGACGGATTTCTACTTTCCATCCAATAATACGGTTTCCATGTCCGCACTTTGAAGTTTATCCACAGAATCAGCATTTCTTGTGGATAACTTAAAGTCATGACACAAGATATGGTGACTTCATTCCCTCATTGTGGAATCCTTCATCCATGGCCAATGCCAATTTCGTTCACTTGCGCGTCCATACAGCCTATTCCCTTTCGGAAGGCGCCATCCCCATCAGCGAGCTTCTGGAACTGTGCCGGGCCAGGGAAATGCCGGCGGTGGCGATCACCGATACCAACAACATGTTCGGAGCCCTGGAATTCTCTACCGCCGCCGCCAAGGCCGGCGTGCAGCCGATCATCGGCTGCCAACTGAACCTCACCCGCGACCGGCCACGGCGGGGAAACGGAGTCCATGAAGTCGCCCAGGGCAGTTCGGAACAAGCGTCCGAATCCGATCCACTGGTGCTGCTGGTCAAGG
>PTLK01000153.1 GCA_002938075.1 Alphaproteobacteria bacterium MarineAlpha3_Bin3 | reverse complement strand
GCGCGCATCGACCGTTCCCTGAAAAGCCTGTTCGCCACCGGTCTTTTTGCCGATGTCACCCTTCGCCAACAAAGTGACACGCTAGTGGTCAACGTTGTCGAAAATCCCGTCATTAACCGCATTGCCTTTGAAGGCAACGTTAAATTGGAAACCTCCGAACTGGAAACCGAGGTCTCCTTTCGGCCACGGGTGATCTATACCCGAACAAAGGTCCAAAACGACGTTAAGCGCATTTTGAATATTTATCGCCGTAGCGGCCGTTTCGCCGCCACCGTTGAACCGAAAGTCATTCAACTTCCACAGAACCGGGTCGATCTTGTTTTTGAGATCAATGAGGGCGATCTAACGGCAATCCGCTCCATTCGCTTCGTCGGTAACCGGAAGTTCAGTGACGGCCGTTTGCGCAGCGTCATTCAGACCAAAGAAACCATATGGTGGCGGTTTTTTTCCAGCGATGACAAATATGATCCGGATCGCCTGACTTTCGACCGGGAATTATTGCGACGGTTCTATCTAACCGATGGCTTTGCTGATTTTCGCGTTATTTCCGCCGTTGCCGAGTTGACCCCGGACCGCAAGGACTTTTTCATTACTTTTACCGTCGATGAAGGGGCGCGATACCGTTTCGGCATAGTCGAAATCGACAACCGTCTGCGCGACCTGAAGGTTGAGGACATCGCCGAGGCCGTCGAAATTGAAGAAGGCGACTGGTATGACATCGAAATGGTCAACACAACCATTACCGACCTGACCAATAAGGTCGGTGAATTGGGCATCGCCTTTGTTGACGTGCGCCCGAGAATCAACCGTAACCGTGAAAACCAGACCATCGACATTGTTTTCGAAGTCAACGAAGGCCCGCGGGTGTTCGTTGAGCGGATTGAAATTGTCGGCAACGTTCGCACCCAGGACAAAGTGATCCGCCGCGAATTCCGGCTCGTCGAAGGCGATGCCTTTAATTCGGCCAGGCTCCGCCGCTCCCGCCAACGCATCCAGAATCTCGGGTTCTTTGAATCCGTATCGGTCGAACGGCTGCCGGGCAGTTCCCCGGACAAATCCGTCGTTAAAGTGAATGTCGAGGAACAATCCACCGGTACACTGAGTTTCGGCGCCGGATATTCTTCGACCAACGGTATTCTCGGCGATATCAGCATCACCGAAAGTAACTTCCTCGGCAAGGGCCAGGAGGTGGCTCTCTCGTTGACCGTCGCGGCGCTTAAAAGCGAGGTCGATTTTTCCTTTACCGAACCCTATTTCATGGGCCGTGAAATTCGCGCCGGATTTGACCTTTTTCGGGTCAGCCAGGATCTCCAGGATTCCAGCTCCTTTGACACGGATAGAACAGGATTCGGCCTGAGGGGAGGGTATTTAATCACCGAAAGCCTCAGACAGGATTGGAGGTATGGGTTCCAGGTGTCGAAGGTTTCCGATGTCGGCTCTGCCGCCTCGCAGTTAATCCGCAATGAAATCGGCACGGAAACGACCTCGGAAATTTCCCATATCCTGACCTACGACAAGCGCGACAGCCCCCTGCTCCCCACGGAGGGTTATGTAATCCGATTTAAAAACGATCTTGCCGGCCTGGGCGGAAGCGTTAGACACTTCAGAAACAAGTTCACCACGGTAAAATTCTTCCCCCTTGCCGATCAATGGGTTCTGTCCCTGTCCGGCAACGCCGGTTATATCATCGGCCTGGGAGAAGACGTTGACCTGTTGGAACGTTTCTATGTCGGTGGCGACAACCTTCGGGGGTTTGCCTCACGGGGGATCGGGCCGAGGGATTCAATAACCAAGGATTCACTGGGCGGGGAGTGGATGTATACAGGCTCGCTGCAAATATCCTTCCCGCTTGGATTGCCGGAGGAATTGGGTATCGGCGCCAGGGCGTTTACGGACATCGGAAGCAACGGCAAAATTAAGCCGACGGCATCCTTCGTCCAGGATGAAGGCTCCCTACGGGTAGCCGTTGGAACAGGCCTTACCTGGCAGTCGCCGTTTGGCCCCGTCGGCGTCGACGGCGCCGTCCCCCTCGTTAAGGAAGACTTTGACATCACCGAGAATTTTCGCATCAATTTCGGCACCCGGTTTTAGGAGATTTCCTTGTCCCAATTTTGCAGAATAACCCTCACCGCGCTTCTAGGATTATGGGCGCTGACGTTACCCGCCCTGGCGCAGCAAGCACCGCCTGCAAAGGGTGAAGGCGAAAAAAAACTCCAGAAGGGAGAAATCGTCGAAGTCCAAATTCCCGTTGCCATCATTGACGTGCAGGTAATCCTTTTCGACGCCAAGGCGGCAAAGAATATCCGGGAACAAATCACCAAATTCGGCACCCAATTCGAGGAAGAAATCGAAAAGGAACGTAACAAAATTCGCACCGCGAACCAGGAACTGGCCCGCCAGAGGACCATTCTGTCGCCCGAGGCTTTTGCCGAAAAACGCCGGAAATTCGAACAAAGGGTTGTCGAGGTCCAGCGTTTGGTCCAACAACGCCAAAGGGAATTGGACAAATCGCGCAACGAGGCGATGATCGTCCTCAACAAGGCCTATACCGAGATCGTTTGGAAAATCGCCAAAGAGCTTAATCTTGCCGTAATCCTGCGCAAAAATCAGACCGCTTATGCCGTCCCTTCCTTGGACATTACGAGGAAAGTTCTTACCCGTTTGGATGAGAAATTACCGACGGTGAAAGTTTCCAAACCTGGAAAATAAACCATGGCCGATCCCCGCTTTTATACCGCTGCCGGGCCATTTACCTTAAATGAACTGGCGGCGGTTTCAGGGGCAAGCATCGGAGAAGGCGCCAATTCTGAAGCCCGGTTCATAGACGTTCAGCCCCTTTTCTTGGCCGGACCGGATCATGTCAGCTTTCTCGACAACCAGCGCTATGTCGAAAGCTTTACCAAAAGCGGCGCCGGGGCTTGCTTGGTTCATCCGGATCATGCCTCGAAAGCGCCAAAGGACATGGCCTTGTTGCTAACCGAAGAACCCTATCACGCCTACGCCCGTGTCGCCGGTTCCTTTTATCCCTCGGCAGCGTTGGTGAATTTCGCCGAACGCTCGTCCCCCATCGACGAAACGGCGAAGCTGGGAGAAGGGACCACCGTCGCTCCCGGCGTCGTCATCGGCCCCGGGGCGGAGATAGGGCGCAACTGTCATATCGGCGCCAACGCGACCATCGGCCATGGCGTCGTCATCGGAAATGACTGCGTGATCGGGGCCAACGCGAGCCTGGCTTATTGCCTGATCGGCCATCGGGTCACCATCCTGGCCGGGGCCCGCGTCGGCGAAGACGGATACGGCTTCGCTCCCGGGTCTAAGGAACATCTCAGGGTGCCTCAATTAGGGCGGGTCCTGATCGGCGACGACGTCGACATCGGCGCCAACACAACTATCGACCGCGGCAGCAACCCCGATACGGTCATCGGCGAGGAAACAAAAATTGATAACCTTGTGCAGATTGCTCATAACGTGAAATTAGGGAAAAACTGTTTGGTGGTCAGCCAGGTCGGCATTTCCGGTAGCACGGAAATAGGCGATTTCGTTATGTTGGGAGGTCAGGCCGGACTGGCCGGTCATTTAAAGATAGGAGACGGCGCCCGAATTTCCGCCAAAGCCGGCGTCATAGGCGATATCGAGGCCGGTGCCACCGTCGGCGGGTTCCCGGCCCTGCCGATGCGCGAATGGCTGCGCGGAGTGGCGGTGATGCAGAAAATGGGCAATAAAGCGAAAAAAACATGAACGACGAACCCAAAACCGGCAGCACGACATACGACCTCGAGCAAATCATGGACATGATCCCCCACCGGAATCCATTCTTGATGATCGACCGGGTCATCGACGTCATTCCCGACGTCAGAGCCGTCGGCATCAAGACCCTGACCGGGGACGAACCGTATTTCAAAGGCCATTTCCCCGGCCACTCCATCATGCCCGGAGTCCTGATCATCGAAGCCATGGCTCAGACCTCGGCGGTTTTGGTTATAGCCTCGATGGGCAAGCAGCCGGGAAGCGTGGTTTATTTCATGTCCATTGAAAAGGCCCGCTTCCGCAAGCCCGCCTTCCCCGATGACCGTCTATGCCTGCATATTGATAAACAGCAGCGCCGGGGCAAAATATGGAAATTCAAGGGCGAAGCCCGGGTCGATGACAACCTAGTCGCGGAAGCCGTCTTTTCCGCCATGATCGTGGAACCGAAATGACCGATATTCACCAAACCACCATCGTCGACGAAAACGCCAAAATCGGCAAAAACGTTTCCATCGGCCCTTATTCCGCAATCGGCCCCGAGGTCAAACTCGGCGACGGCATCGAGTTGATCTCCCATGTCGTGATCAGCGGCCGCACCACCATCGGTGCCAACACCCGGGTATTTCCCTTTGCCTCCATCGGCCACCAGCCCCAGGACCAGAAATACAACGGCGAGGCGTCGAGCCTGGAAATCGGCTGCAACAACGTTATTCGGGAATACGTGACCATGAACCCGGGCACCGAAGGGGGCGGCATGGTGACCCGCATCGGCAACAACTGTCTGTTCATGGTCGGCGCCCATGTCGCCCATGACTGCCAGATCGGCGATCACGTCATCATGGTCAACAACGCCACCCTGGGGGGGCACGTCACGGTCGAGGAATGGGCCGTCATCGGCGGGCTGTCGGCGGTCCATCAATTCGTCAGGATCGGTAAGCACGCCATGATCGGCGGCAAAACCGGCGTCGCCGACGACGTCATTCCCTATGGGTCCGTCATCGGCAACCGGGCGCGCCTGTCGGGGCTTAACATTATCGGCCTCAAGCGCCGCGATTTTTCGCGCGACGATATCCACAACCTCAGAAAGGCCTACCGGCTGATTTTCGCCGAGGAAGGCACGATGAGCGAAAGGCTTCAGGACGTGGCCGAGATTTTTTCGGATAACCAGGCGGTGATGGAAATCGTCAATTTCATCCAGGCCGATTCCTCGCGGGCCATCTGTCAGCCAAAAATGGAAGATGCCGCCTAAACTCGGCATCCTTGCAGGCAG
>PTLK01000152.1 GCA_002938075.1 Alphaproteobacteria bacterium MarineAlpha3_Bin3 | reverse complement strand
TCATGTGAGTCAGGATCAGGCGCTTGGGCGCGATGTCGCCTAAGTGTTCGGTCAGGGTTTCCAGGTTCATGTGGTAGGGGATTTTCTTGTCGTAGTAATAGCACTCGGCGATGAACAGGTCCGCCCCCTGGGCCGCCGCCGCCAAACCGTCGGACCACCCACCGTCGCCGGAATAGGTCACGGTCTTGCCGTCGACGGTAATCCGAAGCGCCAGGGCCGGCCCCTCGCCGGCGCTGTGGGCGGCCTGATGGGAAACCACGGAAACCGGGCCCGATCGCCATTCCTTTTCGATCTCGAACTCCTGGAAATCGAGATCGAATCGCCACCGGTTTTTTGACGATCCCGGATAGAGGCATTCCAGGGCTTCCATCACGCGGCGTTCCGTCGTCTCAGGCCCGGCGATAACCAGCGGCCGGTCGCGTTTTGATGCCGAATGGGCGTGCACCAGCAGGAACGGCACGCCGCCGTAGTGATCGCCGTGCAGATGGGTCAGCAATATCTTGTCGATGGTATTTGGATCGACGCCGAGGCGGTTCATGGCGACCAGGGACGTCGCCCCGCAGTCGATCAAAAACCGCGTATCGGCGGCATCGACCATAAAACAGGTGTTGAACCGCCCGCCGGCACCGAAGGCGTCCCCACATCCCAGGAACTGTATTTTCATCGTCTGTCCTTTTCCCCCAACCGGGTCATGGTAATCTGAGGCACCACACTTCGGGACAAAATACCTAACGCCCTTCCCGGTACCAGGCCATCATCATGCCGCCCATCACCAAAATCAAAACCAAAAACCCGGGCAGCAGCGGCACCTGGGCCAAGCCGGAAACGACGAAGGACTTGTTGGCGATAAAGCCGATCCAGCCGTGGCCGGCGGAATCCCGCCCGGGCCGCGTGCGCCGGAGCTCGGGCACGCCGTTGGCGATCCAGTGGATACCGCCGCCTGAAGCCTTGACCACCCCAAGGACGCGATCGGCGCTGGCGCGCAGGTCCTGAAGTTCCAACGGGTTGAGGGCGCCTTTGGTGGCCAGGGCCGTCTGGGTGCCGTCGGTGACCTTATAAAGGCCCGTTTCCTTGACATCCAACACCGCCCGGGTGGCGCCGCCGTCTTTTTCGAGGGGCAATGTCCGCGTCATCCCGGACGGCGTGGTGACGGTGATTTCCGGCGTTTCCTCTTCGAGGCTTCGGCGAATGACAATCAGGCGGCCGTCGCGAATTTCGGCCTTCAGGCCCTCCTCCTCCAGATCTGGTTCCTTCATCAGCCAGTGGGCGAGGCGGCGCAGCAGCTCCGCCTGGGGCCCACCGCCCTCGAAACCGCGGGCCCAAAGCCAGATATGATCGCTGAGGATCTGCGCCACCCGGCCTTTGCTGATGCGATCCAAAAGCAACAGCGGTTTGCCGTCCAGGCCCTGCATCAATACCCGGCCGGTCTTGGGCACCGCCTCGATCTGGCGGAACCAGCGTCCCCACTCAGGCGTCTCGGTGCCGTTTCTGGGCAGGCCCGCGGTCACCGGATGACGATAGCCGATATCGGTGAGCCGCGGCCGGAACCCCCGTTCCAGCACTTTTCCGGTCGGCGCCGCCGGCATCACCTTGCCCAAGGGCGTCTGGTAAAGCGACCTGAGCGACGCGAATTCGGGCCCCACCGCCAACAACAACGCCCCGCCTTCCTTGACGAAGTTAACGATATTGCGCAAGTACGACGGCGGCAGCACGTCGCGGACCACGTAGCGGTCGAAAACGATGAGGTCGAATTCCTGGAGCTTGGTCTCGAACAGTTCCTGGATGGGAAAAGCGATCAACGCCAGCTCCCGAAGCGGCGTGAAGTCGTCCTTTTCCGGCGGCCTCAGGATGGTGAAATGAATCAAGTCCACGGACGGGTCGGATTTGAGCAGATTACGCCATGTTCGTTCGCCGGCGTGGGGTTGTCCCGAAACCAACAACACCCGAAGCCGGTCTCGGACCCCGTTAATGTTGACCAGGGTCCGGTTGTTGAGGGTCGAAAGTTCCCCCGCGGCGGTATCAACCTCAAGCTCGACCACCGTCGGCCCGGCATGATCGAGGGTAAAAGTGAACTGCTCGCTTTTGCCGACCGGGGTTTGGGCGATTTTTTCCTGGTTATCGTCGTAGCGCATCCGCACCCGTGCCAGTTTGGCCCCGAACCCCCTTGTTTTTTCGGCCCGGCGGTCCCCAACCCGGTAATGAATGGTGACTTCCTTGCCGACGATTCCGTAACTGGGCGCCTGTTCGATGACCAGCCGGCGATCCGATTCCCCGGGATTGCCGGTCAGCAATACATGAACGGGCCCCGGCACCGGGGGCGCCGCCGGTACGTCGTGGATTTGTCCGTCGGTGATCAGGACGGCACCGGCAAAACGCTGGCGGGGGATTTCACCTGCCGCCTGGGCCAGGGCCCCGAATAGCCGCGTGCCTTTGTCGCCGGCGCCGTCGTCCGTGATCTCGATGGTGCGGACCTCCAGGTCCTCGAACCGCGCCAGTCCTTCGCCGATAGATTTAAGCGCCGCCGCCGTTTCCGCCCGCCGCTCGCCGACCCCCTGGCTGGATGTCCGGTCGACGACGATCAGGGCAACGTCGCGCAGGGGTTCGTGCTCTTCGCGAACCGCCAGCGGATTGGCCAGCGCCGCCACCAGAACCGCCAACGCCAGGGCGCGAAGCGCCCATCCGCTGCCGCCCTTGACCATCGCCACCCCGGCAAGACCGAGGCCCACGGCAGCCAGCACTGCGATAAAAGCGGCCGGAACCATCGGGGCCAGGGAAAGGCTGTCAGCCATGGTTTAGGCCCCCAGGGACATAAGCGGAGACATAAGCGGGGACATCAACAGAGTCATTTGCCCAGCCTCTTGAGGATCGCCGGCAGGTGAACCTGGTCGGCTTTGTAGTTCCCGGTCAGCGTGTACATGATCAGGTTGACCCCAAACCGGAACGCCATTTCCCGTTGCCGTTCGCCGCCCGGCACCACCGGGTAAAGGGGGCGCCCGGCGTCGTCCATGGCCCAGGCGGCGGCCCAGTCATGGCTACCGGCAATCACTGGCGAAACCCCGTCATTGATCCGCTCGCCGGCCCGCTCGACCCAAAGGGTGCCGCCGGTCCAGCGGCCGGGGAATTCCTGGATCAAGTAAAAAGAACGGGTCAATACATGGTCGGGCGATACCGGCACCAACGGCGGAATGTCCAGCCCCCGCGCCAAACGCCGAAGCGCCGAGACATCGGCGCCGCCGGCGGCGTTCTGGGTGTCGAACAGGATGGTACCACCGTTCTTCAGGTATTCGTTGACCCGGGCCTTGGCGGCCTCGGTGGCGAGGACGCTGTCGACCGTCACCGGCCAATACAAAAGCGGAAAGAACGCCAGTTCGTCGCGGCCCGGGTCGACCCCTTGCGGCGGACCCAATTCGGCCGCGGTTCGGCGTTTGAGGATGGTGTTGAGCCCGCTCAGGCCGGCGCGGCTGGTGTTGTCGACCTCGCTGTTTCCGGTTATGACATAGGCGAGCCGGGTTTCCAGAGAGTTGCTCAAAGCGAAGGAATCGGCGCCGGCATGGTTTCCAGCCCAGGCCACGCCAACCGCACCCGGCATCATCGCCAGCGCCAGCCCCGTCACCGGGCCGGCCCAGGGACGGAAAAGCAACAGCCCCCGAAGGCTCAGGCTGGCGGCGAAATCAATCAGCGCCAGCACCAAGGCCAAGGTCAACAACCCGGGCCGGAGATCGATTTCCTGGGTCTTGCCGTATTCGGCCCGGGAAACACCGCTGGGCAGCGGCCCGATGGGGATGGGCGATGTCAGACCCGCCGACAGGTTGAGCGCCCTTCGGGCCGTTTTCGATCCATAATAGCCGGGCGGGTGCGTCTTCGATACCCGGGCTTTCCCGAATGCCTCGGCGGGGATGGACCGGGCGCTGGCGATGGCCGGCCCCAATCGCCCAAAACCGTCGAGAGTGGAAAGAGGGTCCAGTGGCGGACCGGCGGCCTTGGTGACGACGCCCTGGCTGAGTGCCACCAGGCGCCGCAACATGTCAACGAACAGACCGGAAAGCGGCAGGTTCGACCACTGGGCGTTGGCGGTGGTGTGGACCAGCACTAGCCAGCCCTTGCCGCGCCGTTCCCCGGTCACCAAAGGCGTGCCGTCATCAAGGCGGGCCCAGGTTTTCTCCGCCAGGTCGAGGGCCGGCTGGGCCAGCACCTGACGTTTGACGGTCACGTCGTCCGGAACGGCAAGGCCGTGGAAGGGGCTGGCGGCCTCGAACGACGCCAGCTTCGCCGGCTCGCTCCACGACATGGCGCCGCCGATGACCCGGTCCCCCTGGCGCAAGCGCACCGGCAACAATGGGCCCCCTCCATCCATGGCTCCGTCCCTAGCCCCTTCCCTGTCCCCGTCGTCGCCGGTTTCCTTGGCCAACAAAGGCCCGGCGAACCTGACGGCGGTGCCCCCGGCCCGGATCCAGTTTTCCAAGGCCTGGCGCACGGTTTTTCCCAACTGCCCGGGATCGGCCAACACGGCGACCGCCAGCGGCCGTTTCAAAAGGTCTTCCAGGCTGCCGTGGCGGACTTCGGTGAACGGGTTAAGGGCGCGCTCCAGGTAATAAAGGTCGCTCAACAGCGGCTGATCCCCGGTGGCGCCGGTCCCGGAAACCAACCCCACCGGACGGCGGCGCCAACGCTCGTCGGTCAGAACCACGGCCCCGGCGGTGCCGGCGTCTTCGATCTCGAGGCGTTGCAGCCGGTTCAACAACTCCGTCGGCAGCGTCAAGCCGATCTCGGCACTGGTTTTGCCGGCGGCGAAGGCAAGCGGTTCACGGGCCAACAGCCGCCCGTCCTCGCCAAGAGCCCGGACCCAGACCGTCGCCACGCCCTCAGGCGACGCCCTTTCGGCAATCAGGTTCAAGGTTCCTCTCTCGGCGCGGGGCGGGCGCAGCACCGGGGCCAAACGGGGCAGGGGATCGCTGACGACGGTGACCCCGCCCAATCGCTGTAAGGGCTGAACAAGGTCGGACATGGTCTTGTTACCGAGGGCTTCCCGTAGGCCGTCGCTCAGCCATACCACGTCTCCCGGCCGGGCAT
>PTLK01000151.1 GCA_002938075.1 Alphaproteobacteria bacterium MarineAlpha3_Bin3 | reverse complement strand
GCGAAATCGGGCGCGGCCCGCACCATCCGGTCGAAGTAGGAGAGCGAGCGCCGGTAGGCGCCTTCGTTGATGGCGGCGATGCCGAGCGCCATGTCGCGGTCGATCTCGGCCGTTCCCTGGTGCAGCCAGATCGTCCAGATCGCCGCTTCCACGGCGGCGGTCTCGGCGACGCCGAAGGTCGTCTTCAAGCGCTCGAAAAGACCGTCCAACTCGGGACTCGTCTGGTCCGCCTGGGCGCCGACCGGCGACGCCAGGACCGCCAACGCCAATACCAGGGAAAGAAACCTCATCATCGCCCTAGATTACGCCGGTACCCGGCCCCTGCCAAGCGGACCCCGGCGATCGCCGATCAACAGATCGTGACGGCGCATCAGGGAATCCCCTCGGGCTTCGGCCCGCCCGTCGCCCAGTCCAGCAATTCGATGGTATGGACCACGGGCGGACCCTTGTTTTCCCCGGTGCCACCGGCGAGGCCGCCGGCGATCTGTTCCAGGCAACCGATGTTGCCGGTGGCGATGACGGCGCCGCCGGCTCTTTTCAGGTTTTCGACCTTGCGTTCGAGCAGGCGCCCGGCCAATTCCGGCTGCAGCATGTTGTAGGTGCCGGCCGAACCGCAGCACAGGTGGCCTTCGGCCGGTTCCCGGACCTCGAACCCGGCGGCCGCCAGGAGCGCCTTCGGCTCCTCGCTGAGGCCCTGGCCGTGCTGCATGGAGCACGCCGAATGATAGGTCACCGCCGGCAGCCCCTTTTCCGTCAGTTCGCCGACCCCCAACTCGTTGATGATCTCCGAGACGTCGCGGGCCAGCCCCGCGATCCGGGCGGCGCGCTCGGCCCATACCGGATCGTGCTTCAGCATCCAGCCGTAATCTTTGATCGTGGTGCCGCAGCCCGACGCGTTGATGACGACGGCCTCGACGCCGGCCTTTTCCCAGGCTTCGATATTGGCCCGAGCCTGTTTCCGGGCCTGGTCCTCGCGGCCCATATGGTGGACCAGCGCCCCGCAGCATCCGGCGCCCTCGGCCACCACCACCTCGCAGCCGCGGCGGGTCAGCAGCCGCACCGTGGCCTCGTTGATCGACGGCCTCAGCACCTGTTGCGCGCAGCCGGTCAATAGGGCGACGCGCTTGAGGCGTTTGCCTTCGGCTTCGAAGACCTGCGGCCGGTCGACGGCGGAGGCGGCGGGGACGCGGGCCGGGGCCATGGTGACCAGCCCTTTCAACCGCCCCGGCAACATACCCTTGAAGGGCCGGCCGAGGGCGGCGGCCTTGAGCGCCAGGCGGAACATCCCCGGCGACGGCAACACGAAGGCCAGCAGGGCTCTCAACACCCTCTCCGGCCACGGCCGGGCGAAGGTCTTCTCGATGCGGACGCGGGCGCGGTCGACCAGGTGCATGTAATCGACCGACGCCGGACACGTGGTCATGCACGAAAGGCACGAAAGGCAGCGGTCGATGTGCTTGACCACCTTCGCCGTCGCCGGCTGGCCCGATTCCAGCAGGTTCTTGATCATGTAGATGCGCCCGCGCGGGCTGTCCAGTTCGTCGCCCAACAATACGTAGGTCGGGCACGTGGCGGTGCAGAAACCGCAATGCACGCACGTGCGCAGGATCGTGTTGGCGGCGTCGATTTCCGGGTCGGCTAGTTGGGCGAGGGTGAAATCGGTCCGCATGGCGCCTACACCCCCTCGACCATGCGCCCGGGGTTGAGGATGCCCTTGGGGTCGAAACCTTCCTTGATGCGCGCCGTGATCTCCCTAAGCGCCCCGGTCTGCGGCTCGAACACCGGCACGCGATTGCGCACGTCGGCCCCGGCCCGCACCAGCGTCGCGTGGCCGCCGGCGGCCTCAACCGCCCGGCGCACGGTTTCGTGCCCGGCGTCCGGTGTGGCGTCCATGGTCAGCCAGATCAGGCCGCCGCCCCAGTCGTAAAAGACCGACGCCCCGGTCCCGGCCGTCAGCTGCTCGGCGACACCGGCGCCGTTCATGGGTGGCACCGACAGCCGCCATACCTGGCGCCCGTTTCCGCCGTCGCCGTCAAGGAGCCGAACGTCGCAAATTTCCCGCCACAACAGGGCCGAATTCTCGGAATGCAGCTCCTCGACGCTGGCGCCCCCCCCGAGCAACGCCGTCAAGGCCCGGCAGCGGTGCTCCACCGACGGGCCGGGGCCCTCGACGCGGAACGCGGTCACCGACCGCCCGGTCCCGGCGACATGGGAAACCTTTGACCCCTTGGCGGCGGCTTCGGGCAGGTGGGCGGCGCCGGAAACCTCGTGCGAACTGCCCAGCGCCTTGGCCATGGCCTTCATGGCGTCCTGGTCCGACAGCCCGAGGACCAGGACCGTGCGGGTCTTTTCCGGCGCCGGCAGGACCTTGAACGTGACCTCGGTCATCACCGCCAGCGTCCCGAAGGACCCGGCGATGAGCTTCGACAGGTCGAAGCCGGTGACGTTCTTGACCACGGTGCCGCCGGATTTGAAGGTCTCGCCGCGGCCGCTGACGGCGTTGAAGCCGAGAAAATGGTCCCGCGCCGCGCCGACCTTGATGCGCCGGGGGCCGGCCAGGTTGCACGCGATGGCGCCGCCGATGGTGCCCGCGTCCCCCTCGCCGCCCAGCAGGATGCCCAGGTCGGCCGGCTCGAAGGCCATCTGCTGGTTGTTCTGGCGCAGCGCCGCCTCGATCTCAGCCAGAGTCGTCGCAGCGCCGGCGGTCATGAACAGCTCGTTGGGCTCGTAACAGCCGATCCCCGTTAGCCCCGAAAGGTCCAGCCGGCAGTCGGCCTCGACGGCGCGGCCGAACCCCTCTTTCGAGCCCTGGCCCTTGACCGCCAGCGGCGATTCGGAGGCGGCCGCCCATTTGACGGCGTCGAGTACCTGTTCGGCGGTTTCCGGTTTCAAGGTTTCGCTCATCGAAGCCAAACCCTAGAACCGGGGAATGTCGGGGAACGGCAGTTTTCCCTTGTGGACGAACATGCGGCCCAGTTCGGAGCAGCGATGCAGGGTCGGGTAGACCTTGCCCGGGTTCAGTAAATGGGCCGGGTCGAAGGCGCATTTGAGCCGCTGTTGGTGGTTCATGTCGTCCTCGGTGAACATCACCCCCATCAGGTCGCGTTTTTCGATGCCGACGCCGTGTTCGCCGGTCAACACGCCGCCGACCTCGACGCAATAGCGCAGGATATCGGCGCCGAAGTTCTCGGCTTTTTCAAGCTCGCCGGGCTCGTTGGCGTCGAACAGGATCAGTGGATGCAGGTTGCCGTCGCCGGCGTGGAACACGTTGGCGATCCGCAGGCCGTATTGTTGCGACAGTTCCTCGATGCGTTGGAGGACATCGGCCAGCTTGCGGCGCGGGATGGTGCCGTCCATGCACAGGTAATCGGGCGACAGGCGCCCGACCGCCGGAAAGGCGTTCTTGCGCCCCGACCAGAAGGCTTGGCGTTCTTCCTCCGACCGGCTGACGCTGAGGTGGGTGGCGCCGGCCTGGCGGGCGATGGCGTCGACCCGTTCGATCAGGTGGTCGACTTCGACCTCGGGCCCGTCCAGTTCGACGATCAACAGCGCCTGCACGTCGAGCGGATAGCCGGCGTGGACGAAGTCCTCGGTGGCGTGGATGGCGGGTTTGTCCATCATCTCCATGCCGCCGGGGATGATGCCGGCGCCGATGATGGCGGCGACGCAGTTGCCGGCGCTTTTGTTGGACGGAAAGCCCAGAAGCAGCGCCCGGGCGGTTTCCGGCTTCTGCAGGATGCGGACCGTGACCTCGGTGATGACGCCTAGAAGTCCCTCAGAGCCCGTCGCCACCCCCAACAGGTCATAGCCGCCGGAATCCAGGTGCTTGCCGCCGAAATGCACGATTTTCCCCGACATCAGCACCATTTCGATGCCGAGCACGTTGTTGGTGGTGAGTCCGTATTTCAGGCAATGGACGCCGCCGGAATTCTCGGCGATGTTGCCGCCGATGGAGCACGCGATCTGGCTCGACGGGTCGGGCGCGTAGTAGAACCCTTCGTCTTCGACGGCCTCGGTAATGGCCAGATTTGTAACCCCGGACTGGGTGATGACGGTGCGGTTGTCATAGTCGATTTCGAGGATTTTGTTGAACTTGCCGAGCCCCAGGGTAATGGCGTCGGCCAACGGAAGTGCGCCACCGGAAAGCCCGGTGCCGGCCCCCCGGGGGACGATCTTAACCTCGTTTGCGGCGCAGTATTCAAGGATCGCCGACACCTGTCCGGTGGTCTCGGGAAGCACCACCACCAACGGCAGCCCCTTGTAGGCCATCAGGCCGTCGTGGTCGTAGACGCGGAGCTCTTCTTCGTCGGTGATCACGCCCTCGCCCAAAACGATGGCCTGCATGGCCTCGATGATCTCGGCCCGGCGGGCAATGACGCCCGCGTCCGGCTGCGGCATTTTCATCGCCGTACCCTTCCCTTCCGTTAAGCCGAGTCTAGGGGATTATATGGGGGCCTGAAAAACAAAAAACCGCGAAACGTTTCGCGGTTTCCCCCTGGGCGCATAAACGGTGCATAAAGCCCGATGCGGCCCCCGGTCAGCCCTGGCGGGCCTTGAACCGCTTGTTGCGCTTGTTGATGACATAGACGCGGCCACGGCGGCGCACGACGACGCAGTTCCTGTCGCGGTTTTTGGCCGATTTAAGCGAATTCCTGACCTTCATGGCCGTGGGCTCCGAGTTGGGGTCAACCGAGGCGCGGAAAATAGGGGCAGGCCGGGACATTGTCAATGCCGGCGGGGCCGCGCCGGGTTTTCGCGAACCCGGAAAAGGACCGCGCCCGAATTAATACCACCCAATGGATTATCGTCCCAAAGCCGTTAAGATTGCAACTGATTCGCGCCATTCCCGAATAGGGGACGGCGCATATTTGGAGGGGGGGGAAGACCGCCGGTGAACGTCACCCGTAAGCTCGCCGCCATTGTTTACGCCGATGTCGCCGGTCACAGCCGCTTGACCGGGGCCGACGAGGAAGGGACCCACAAGACCCTCAGCGTCTATCTCGACGCCATCACCGCCCGCATCGAAAACCACGGCGGACAGGTACTGCATTATGCCGGCGACGCCATCCTGGCGGAGTTCGCCAG
>PTLK01000150.1 GCA_002938075.1 Alphaproteobacteria bacterium MarineAlpha3_Bin3 | reverse complement strand
CGATTCGATCCGATAGGAAGCCGGCGATAAAACGGTCGATGGCGTCCCGCTCGGCGCTGGCGGCGCGGCGTTCCGTCATCGACAAGTGTTCGCCCAGTTCAACAAAGTCACCGGGATTTTTTTCCAGGCCGCCTGGTCCCAGGCGGCCGCCGGCGATCAACGCCCGGTGCACCAAAAGGTCGGCATAACGCCTGATCGGCGAGGTGAAATGGCAATATCGCACGAGCGCCAGCCCGAAGTGGCCGACGTTTTCGGGCGCGTATTCGGCTTGGGCCTGGCTGCGCAGAACCATTACGTTGACCATCGGTGCGTGGGGGGTGGCGGCGGCTTTTTTCAGGATCTGGTTGAAACGTTTGGGCGTCGGCGTGCCGCCGCGGGCGAAGCGGATGCCGACGCTTTCGAGGACATTGCGAAGGGCTTCCAGTTTTTCCTTCGACGGCTGGTCGTGGACCCGGTACATGCAGGGCAGGGCCGCCTTTTCCAGTGTCTCGGCGGCGGCGACGTTGGCGGTAATCATGAATTCCTCGATCAGTTTGTGAGAATCGAGGCGTTGGCGGACTCCGATGCCGTTGACGGTGCCATCGGGCGCCAGATCGATCCGCCGCTCCGGCATTTCCAGTTCCAGCGCATCCCTCGCCGTTCGGCCCTTGAGCAGCGATTGATAAGCGCCGTATAGGGGGGTGATCACTGAATTGAGAAGCGGCCTTGTGGTCTTGTCGGGGTTGCCGTCACGGGCCGCCTGAACCTGTTCATAGGTCAGCCTGGCGGCAGAACGCATGACGCCGCGGCGGAATTGGTGGCGCCGTAATTTTCCCGAGGCATCGATCCAAAGATGGACGGCGACGCAGGGCCTGTCCTCGCCCGGAACCAGCGAACACCAGCCGTTGGAAAGGGCTTCGGGCAGCATTGGCACCACCTGGTCGGGAAAATAGGCCGAATTGCCGCGCCGGTAGGCGTCCCGGTCCAGGGCGTCGCCGGAGCGCACGTACCAGGCGACGTCGGCGATGGCGACCAGCAGATGCCAGCCACCGGGATTTTTCTTGTCCGGGTCCGGCTCCGCCCACACCGCGTCGTCGAAATCGCGGGCGTCGGCGCCGTCGATGGTGACCAGCGGCAGGGAGCGAAAATCGTCACGGTCTTTTGCCGGCGCCGCGCCGGCTCCGGCGGCCTGCTTTTCCGCCTCGGCCGAAAAACGGGTTGGCAGGTCGTAATCGACCAGGGCGATAATCGACGGTGAGGCGGAGCCTTCGCCGCCGTGGATAACCTCGACGATCCGGGCCTGGCTAAGGCCCAGCCGCCGCCCGCGCAAAGGCTCGGCTCGAACCAGGTCGCCGGGTTCGGCATTGAGTGTATCGCGGGGATCGATGGCGAATTCCCCCCTAGCGCGCTTGTCCGTGGGCCGGAGCCGTGCTTCGCCGCCGACTTTTTCGAAGATTCCCAAAGTCTGGCGCGGCGCGGCGGCGATGGCGCGGATGGTCCGGCCTTCGAATTCGCCGTCGCCGGTGGGAGTCAGACGCGCCAGCACCCGGTCGCCGGGGCCGGGGGCCGAATGCCTGCGGTGGCCCTGGATCATATAGATGCGGGGTGCTTCGCCGTTGCCATCCCAGTCCACGGGCCGGGCCAGCAGATCGCCGTCGCTGTCGGTGCCGGTGATTTCGACCACCGCCACCGGCGGCAGGGTTTCGGATTTCCGCACGCGGCGGCCCTTTTCCTTTTCAAGGGTGCCGTCCAGTTGCATCTCGCGAAGCGCCTTTTTCAGGGTCATCTTCTGGCGCGAGTCGAGCTTGAAAGCGCGGGCGATCTCGCGCTTGCCGACCCGCTTGGAGCTTGAGCGGATGAATTGCAGAATTTCTTCGCGGTTGGGGAAGGGGGATTTTTTGGCCGGCTTAGAGGGTTTCTTGGTCAACGGCTTATTCGTTCAGGGCGGCGGAGGATTCGTTTTTCTTCGGCGCCGGTTTCTTTTTGGCTGCGGTTTTCTTTTTCTTGGGCGTCGACTTTTCCTTCTTTTTCGCGCCCTTGCCGCCTTTCGCTGCCTTGGCGGCCAAAAGCTCGATGGCTTTCTCCAGGGTCACGGTGTCGGGGTCTGTCCCTTTCGGCAGCGTCGCCATCAATTTGCCGTGCTGCACATAAGGCCCCCATCGGCCGACTTTCTGGACCACCGGCTTGTCGTCGTCGGGATGCAGGCCCAACTCCTTCGGCGGCGCCTTGCGGGGAGCGTCCGCCAACAGGTGCACGGCCCGGTTCGACCCAATGGTCAACACGTCGTCTTCGCCCTTCAACGACACATAAGTGCCGCCGACCTTGATAAAGGGCCCGAACCGGCCGAGCCCGGCGGTAATCATGTCTCCGGTTTCGGGGTCGGGGCCGATGTCGCGGGGCAGGCTCAATAGACCGAGCGCCTTTTCCAGGTCGATATCCGCCGGGTTCATGTCCTTTGTCAGGGAAGAACGCTTGGGCTTGATTTTTTTCTTGCCGTCGACGGTTTCCTCGCCCCGCTGCACGTAAAATCCGTAAGGTCCCTTGCGAAGCGTCACCCTGTCGCCGGTATCGGGGTCGAGGCCCAGTTCCTTCGGCCCGTTGGCGAGCAGGGCCTCGTCGCCGCCGTTGCCGTTGGTGACCTCCAGGGGGCGAGTAAACCGGCAGTCGGGGTATTTGTTGCAGCCGATGAAGGCCCCGAACTTTCCCAACTTCAGGTTCAGCCGCCCGTCGCCGCAGGACGGGCATTGGCGCGGATCGAATCCGTCTTCGCCGGGGCGGAAGAAATGCGGCCCCAGCAGCTCGTCCAGCTTGTCCAGGACCTCGGAAACCCTCAGGTCCTTTGTTTCGGCGACGGCGTTGTTGAAGGCGTCCCAGAATTCTCGCAGCACCATCTTCCAATCGATGCGGCCGCCGGAAATATCGTCCAGCTTTTCCTCCAACTCGGCGGTGAAGTTGTATTCCACGTAGCGGGTGAAATAGCTGTCGAGGAAAGCGGTCACCAGGCGTCCCCGGTCGACGGGTTCGAACCGGCGCTTTTCCAGTCTTACGTAGTTGCGTTCCTGAAGCACGGAGATGATGCTGGCGTAAGTGGACGGCCGGCCGATGCCCAGTTCCTCCAGCCTTTTCACCAGGCTGGCTTCGGTAAAGCGCGGCGGCGGCTGGGTGAAGTGTTGTTCCGGGGTCACCGTTCGGCGTTCAAGGCCCTGGCCCTGGGTTAGTTTGGGCAGAATTTTTTCGCCGTTGCCGCTCTCCGAATCGTCATTGCCCTCGCGGTAAAGCTTATAGAAGCCGTCGAAGACAAGCGTTGATCCGGTGGCCCGGAAGACCACTTGGCCGTCGGCGGAGCCGATATCCGCCGATACCTGGTCGAGGACCGCGGATTCCATCTGGCTGGCGATGGCGCGGTTCCAGATCAGTTGATAGAGGCGGTTCTGGTCGTCGTCCAGACGGGCGGAAACGTCACCGGGGCGGCGGAAGGCGTCGGTCGGGCGGATGGCTTCGTGCGCTTCCTGGGCGTTCTTGGCCTTGGATTTATAGACCCGGGCCTTGTGCGGGACGTAATTGTCTCCGAAGTCGCCGCCGATCAGGGCCCTGGCGGCGGCGATGGCTTCGCCCGCTATCTGCACACCGTCGGTCCGCATATAGGTAATCAGCCCCACCGTCTCGCCGCCGACGTTGACGCCTTCGTACAAGCGTTGAGCGACCTGCATGGTGTGCTTGGCCGTCATCCGGAGCTTGCGCGACGCCTCTTGCTGCAGGGTCGAGGTGGTGAAGGGCGGCGCCGGATGGCGCCGGGTCTGTTTCTGTTCGATCTTGGCGACGGTGAAATCGCCGGCCTG
Source organism: Alphaproteobacteria bacterium MarineAlpha3_Bin3 (assembly GCA_002938075.1). Classification (GTDB taxonomy): domain Bacteria; phylum Pseudomonadota; class Alphaproteobacteria; order Rhodospirillales; family Casp-alpha2; genus Casp-alpha2. The sequence continues at coordinate 1,270 of PTLK01000150.1, read as the reverse complement.
GGCGGCGTCGACGGCGGCCTGGGCCGGGGCCTCGCCGCCGATGTCCATCTTGCCGAGCTTATGGCCGTCCAGATGGGTCAGCAGGGCCTCGACGGTGTCGCCCCCGGGCGTTTCGAAAACGGCCTTGACGGTCCAGTATTCCCTGGATTCGAAATTCTCGATATCGGTTTCGCGTTCGCAAATGAGCCGCAAGGCGACTGACTGCACGCGCCCGGCGGACTTGCTGCCCGGCAGCTTGCGCCACAGCACCGGCGACAGGGTGAAGCCGACGAGGTAATCGAGCGCCCGGCGCGCCAGGTAGGCCTCGATGAGTTCGGTGTCCAGTTCCCGGGGATGCTCGAAGGCCTCGAGGATGGCGGATTTGGTGACCTCATTGAAGACGACCCGCTTGACGTCAACGCCGGTCAGCACGTTGGCCGCCTCCAGCAACTCGCGCACGTGCCAGGAAATGGCCTCGCCCTCGCGGTCCGGATCGGTGGCCAGATACAGGTGATCGGCACCTTTGACCGCCTTGGTGATTTCCTTCAGGTGCTTTTTGGCCCTGGCGTCGACTTCCCAATCCATTTCGAAGTCGGACTCCGGGCGCACCGATCCGTCCTTGGACGGCAGGTCGCGGACGTGGCCATAGGAGGCCAGCACGATGTAATCCGGGCCCAGGTATTTGTTGATGGTCTTGGCCTTGGCCGGGCTCTCGACGATGACGACGTTGGTCATGGGTCTCCGCTGGGTTTTTTTTAAGGTTCTTATGGACTCTGTATGAGTGTGGACTCTTTATGAGTGAAACTTGATTGCCCGGGTGACGTTCGAGACGGCCCGCCAACTCCAATTCCAGGAGCACCCAGGACACAACGGGGGGGGGAGAATTGGCAGTTACGGATGATTTCGTCAACTAAAGACGGCGTTGGGCTTAAGATTTTTTCAATGGTGCCGCGGGCTTCCTCGACCTCGTCCGGTGCCGGCGCACCGATGGAAACGCCTTTTAAATCAATGGGTTCTCGTTCCTTCAAAGGAGTCCTTTCGGCTTCGTTCAGGGCTTGAAATACGTCTTCGGCCGATTCCGTCAAAATCGCCCCTTGGCGAATCAAATGGTTGGTTCCCCGCGCCCGGGGGTCGACGGCCGATCCGGGGACGGCAAAGACCTCGCGGCCCTGTTCCATTGCCATCCTGGCGGTGATCAGCGACCCCGAGCGCGGGCTCGCCTCGACGATGACGACGCCCCGGGCGATGCCCGAAATCAGACGGTTGCGGCGGGGGAAATTACGGGCCAGGG
>PTLK01000015.1 GCA_002938075.1 Alphaproteobacteria bacterium MarineAlpha3_Bin3 | reverse complement strand
GAAAGGCTGCCTCCGGTTTTTTTGTGTTATAGATTTAAGACGAACCCCATTGGGGGCCCGTAGCTCATTTGGTTAGAGCCGACCGCTCATAACGGTCTGGTCGCAGGTTCGAATCCTGCCGGGCCCACCACTCTTTTTCCTGCAAACCCAGGTCCAAACCATGGCGATTTCTTGAGAAAAATTAGCCTGAAATTCGAAGCAATTTTTGCTGGGCTTCCCAGTCACTGGGAAGAGGGCCGAGCCTTTTGAGACTTTTGACGGTTAACTCTTCTGCCTGACGCCCGTCAAGAATTGCCTCAATGATTCTTGGCGCGAGGAAGGCTAGCGGTAGAATGCGACTGACTTCCGTTTCGTAGATGTTTTCACGCTGGGCAATGGCCCGAACGGATGCTACTTCCCCGGAGGCAGGTTCGCCGGAGACTGATCTGCCCACCACCCACCCGGAGCGGTTTCAGACACCAATCCGTGTTCTGAGATAAATAGCTGATTTCTGCGGTTTTCCGGCGGCATTCCCCTGGCATTCGTTGCCGAGAGACGGCCTCCAAAGCCCATATGGGGCAATTTCAGCAGAAAGTCTCTGTTTGGCGTTTCGTGACACCAAACCATAGCTAATTTTGGCGGATTTCAGCCGGTAAAACCGAGCAGTTGGCGTTGCTCTTCCCAGGATTTCGGCAGATTGCGGAGACGTTTCAATTTTTCAGACGTCAGTTCGACCGGTTTCCTTCCAGCAAGAATCGCCTCGACGATGTCGGGGGCCAAGAACGCCAGAGGCAAGAATCGGCTGACGTCAAACCAAGATGAGCCGGATCCTCCGTTACGAAACAGGCTCATGCGTCCCAAATGTTTTGATGATGGACATGGATGGCGACAGCACCCGAACAACGCGTTGATCTAAATATGGTTCAGAGTTAGTTTCTCCGTTCACACGAGAGCGGTGCTGGTTCGATTGTTGATTTTGCGCCCTTCGGGACACGGGCCCAGCCGTGCCCACCATCCCCCGGCCGCCAATAATAAAAAGGAGTCCCCCCATCATGATCCGGGTGTTCATAGGTTTCGATACGGTCGAGACCGTTTCCTATCACGTCCTTTCTCATTCCATTCAGGCGCGGTGCTCCGAGCCGGTGTCGATCACGCCGCTGATGCTGACGCAATTGTCGGGCCTGATGACCCGCGAGCACCACAATTTGCAATCGACAGAGTTCTCGTTTTCGCGCTTCCTGGTGCCGCACCTGTGCGATTATCAGGGCTGGGCGCTGTTCATGGACTGCGACATGCTGGTGCTTGACGACATGGCGGACCTGTGGAAGCTGCGCGACGACAATTTCGCCGTCCAGGTGGTCAAACACGACCACGTGCCCAAGGAGACGACCAAGTTCCTGGGCAAGCCGCAGAGCAAGTACGAGAAGAAGAACTGGTCCAGCGTCATGCTGTTCAACAACGAGAAGTGCAAGGCGTTGACGCCGGACTTCGTCAATACGGCGACGGGGCTGGAGCTGCACCGGTACCAGTGGCTTGACGGCGATCATCTGATCGGCGACATCCCGCACCGCTGGAACCACCTGGTCGGCTATGACGAGACGGTGCCGGTGGGCGAGGTGTCGAACCTGCACTACACCATCGGCGGGCCTTATTTCGACGATTACAAGGACACCGACTACGCCGCCGAATGGTTCGCCGAAAAAGACACCATGCTCCGCTGCGACCAGAAAAAATAAGACGGCTAGCGCCTAAAATCCTCAAGCGCCACCACCACCCGCCCGATGACGTCCGCCCACTCGCCGGCTTCAGATTGGCGGATCAGCCGCAGCGACGGATACCAGGGGCTGTCCTCGCCCTCGGCCATCCAGACGCAGAGCGGCAACGTGTTGAGCAGCACCCACGTTGGCACGCCAAGCGCCCCGGACAGGTGAACGGTGGTGTTGGAGACGGAAATCACCAGATCCATGGCCGCCACCTGGGCGGCGAAGGCGTCCACGTCCGCCATCTGGTCGATGGCGTCGTCGTGGATAATCAGCGTCCTCGTTTCGCGCTCGAATTCGGCCCGTTCGTCGGCCGTGTCGCCGTATTGAAGATCGACGAAACGGATGCCTTCGATTTCCGTCAACGGCCGCCAGTCTGCCAACGCCATCGATTTGTCCTTGCCGATCTCCGGATTCTTGCTGATCCAGGCGATACCGACCAGCCGGTCCCCGGTTCCGTCCCGGTATCGGTCTTTCAATTCCGCCACTCGATCCTCGTCGGCAACCAGGTAGGACTCCCGGTCGGGAAAGGAATCGAGATCGGGCCGCAGCCACTGCCCGAGGTTTCCCGACGGGACCTGGAAATAAATGTCGTCCCCCATGGTCTCGGCGGCGGGCGGGTTTTCCAGGGCCACGCACTTTGCCTCGGGGAACGAGCGCCCGAACAAAGGCGCCAGCCGGTGTTCGCATTCCAAGACGACCTTGGCCCCGGCGTCGATCAGGTCCGGCACCATGGCGGCGAAATGGACCTCGTCGCCGACCCCTTGTTCGCCCCACACCAGAACCGTCTTGCCGTCCACGGGCTCGCCGGTCCACGGCGGCTGTGGGAACGGGCGGGTTGCCGACGGGAAGTCCCGGCACCGCCACCGCCACCGGAATTCCTTCCAGCCCTCGTCCAGGCGCCCGGCCAGCAACAACACGTGCGACAGGTTGCGGTGCGCCTCGGCGTATTCGGGGTTGATCTCGATGGCGCGGCGAAAGGCGGCCAAGGCCTCTTCCAGGTTGCCGTGGCGGTGCTGCAGGTTGCCGAGGTTGTTATGCGCCTCGGCGAAGCCGGGATAGGCGGTGAGCGCGCGTTCGAACGTGGCCGCGGCTTGCTCCCGGTGGCCTTGTTTCTCGAGCGCGATGGCGAGTCCGTTCAGGGCCTCGGCGTAATCGGGGTTGATCTCGACGGCGCGCCGGAAAGCGGCCTCGGCGTCCGCCTTTTCGTCCCTGTCCTGCAGAACCAGACCGAGGCCGTAATGGACCTCGGCGACGTCCGGGTTGATGGCCAGCGCGTTGTCGAAGGACTCCGCTGCGTCCTCAAGGCGCCCCTGGTCGTGCAGCACCACGCCCAGGTTGACATGGGCGACGAAGGCCTTGGGGTCTTGGGAAAGGGCCTGGCGGTAGGCTTGTTCGGCTTCGTCCAGCCGCCCGGCCTGCTGGTCGGCGAGGGCGCCCTCGAGGACGGCGCCAATGTCCGCCGCCTGACCGCCGCCGGATTTCTTCGCCAGCTTCTTCTGCTGGCGGCGTTCTCTCCTGCTGCCTGAATTCGCCATGGTTCCAACTTACCGGATAGTGCTCTAACGCGCCATGAGGAGGGTCTGCCAGCCGTCGACAGTGATGGTGTCGATAAGTTTCAGCCCGAAATGCCGGTGCGCGGCGATTACCCAGCGGCCGTCCCTTTCCAGCAGTCCCGACACAATGGCGACGCCGCCGGGCGCCAGATGCCGTTTCAGGTCGTCGGCCATATGGACCAACGGCCGGGCCAGGATATTGGCGGCGATCAGGTCATAAGGGGCGCCACGGGCCAGCCCCGGGGAACGGTAGCCGGGCCCGCAGGCGGTTCGAATGAGTTTTCCGATACCGTTGACGCGTGCGTTGCGGGTGGTGACGTCGACGGCAATGGGGTCGATGTCGCTGGCCAGCACGCGGACGCGCCAGGTCTTGGCTATGGCCAGGGCCAGAATCCCCGACCCGCATCCCAAATCCAGCGGTTTCAGGAACCGGCGTTTCTTGGCCAACCCGTCCAAGGCCATCAGGCAGGCGGCGGTGGAGGCGTGTTCACCGGACCCGAAGGCGGCACCGGCATCGAGCTGGATTGCGACCCGGCCCGCCGGCGGTCGGCCCTCGAAGTGCGACCCATGAATGAAATAGCGGCCGACCCGGAGCGGCGGAAAATCGGCCATGTTTTCGGCCGCCCAGTCCCGGGGCGGCACCAGGTGGATTCTGGCTTTCGGGGTCTCGATGCCGAATGCCCGGGCCGCCTTGGCTAGACGAAGCGCCACGGCGCGGGCATCGGGTTCGGCGCCGGTGAGCCCTTCGACCCGCCAGTCCGCGTCCGGGTCGTCGGTTGAGCCTTCGACGAAGGCCGAAACAGATATGCAATCGGGCCGCAGCGCTTCCTCGAAGTGGGGGATAGCTTGTGCAGGAACCCGCAACTCTATCCGCCAGAGGAAGGTGGCCGTGGGCATGGGGTCAAACGGCCTCGACGAAGCTCGCCATGACCTTTTTGCCGCCGGCTTTGTCGAAGGCGATTTCCAGCTTGCCGCCATCGACGGAAACGATCCGGCCATAGCCGAATTTCTGATGGAAGACGCGATCGCCTATTTGAAACGCCCCCTCGGCGCCGTCAATGAACTTGGCCTCGAACCGCGCCTCAACGATGGTTTCGCCCGGCTGGCGGCGTTTCGGGGGCCCGGATTGGCCGCCGAAAACCGCAACGCCTTCGCCGAGCCCGCCCCGTGACCCCTGCCGGCTGCCGCCGTAAAGGCCGGCCGCTGAGCGGAAGTCGATGTGGTCTTCAGGCAGCTCGTCGATGAAACGCGACGGTAGCGAGCTCTGCCACTGGCCATGGATGCGGCGGTTGGCGGCGAACGACACGACGGCTTTGCAACGCGCCCGGGTCAGGCCGACATAGGCCAGACGGCGTTCCTCTTCCAGTCCGGCGACGCCGCTGTCGTCCAGGGTCCGGGGATGGGGAAACAGCCCTTCCTCCCACCCGGCCAGGAACACGGTATCGAATTCCAGGCCCTTGGCGCCGTGAAGGGTCATCAGGTTGACCTTGTCGTCGATGGCGGGATCGTCATTTTCCATGACCAGGCTGACGTGCTCCAGGAAGCCGGTCAGGTTGTCGAAATCCTCCAGCGCGAAGATCATTTCCTTGAGGTTGTCGAGCCGCCCCGGCGCGTCTAATGCCTTCGAGGAGCGCCACATGGCGATGGTGCCGGATTGGTCCAGGATCATGGCCGCCAGGTCGGGGAGGGGCATAGTCTCCACCTTTCCGCGCCAGCCGGTAAAATCCTCCAGAAGGCCGGCCAGGGTGTGGCGCGCCTTGGGCTTGATTTCGTCCGTCTCGATCAGCCGCGAGGCGGCGGCCGTCAGCGAAATCCCCTCGGCCCGTCCGAGACGGTGAAGGGTCTGCAGGGTCGCCGGGCCGAGCCCCCGTTTCGGCAGGTTGACGATGCGTTCGAACGCCAGGTCGTCGTCGGGCTGGGCGACGACGCGCAAATAGGCGATGGCGTCGCGGATTTCCTGGCGCTCGTAAAACCGCGGCCCGCCGATGACCCGGTAGGGAACGCCCAGCGTAATCAGGCGTTCCTCGAACTCGCGGGTCTGGAACCCGGCCCGGACCAGCACCGCGATCCCGTTCAAGGGCTGTTTCTTGGCCTGCAGGGCCTCGATTTCGTCGGCCGTGGCGCGGGCTTCCTCTTCGCCGTCCCAAACGCCCACCACCCGCACCTTTTCGCCCTCGTCGAGCTTCGTCCACAGGGTCTTGCCGAGGCGGCCTTCGTTGTGGTCGATCAACGCCGACGCGGCGGCCAGGATATGCGGCGTCGAGCGGTAATTGCGTTCCAGCCGCACCACCTTGGCGCCGGGGAAATCCTTCTCGAAGCGGAGGATGTTTTCGACCTCGGCACCGCGCCACGAATAGATCGACTGATCGTCGTCGCCGACGCAGCAGATGTTCTTGTGCGCCTGGGCCAACAGCCGCAGCCACAGGTATTGGGCGACGTTGGTGTCCTGGTATTCATCGACCAGCAGATAACGGAACTGGTTCTGGTATTTCTTTAGGATTTCGGGCTGGTCCTGGAAAACGGTCAGGCAATGTAGCAGCAGGTCGCCGAAATCGGCGGCGTTGAGACGCTTTAGCCTTTCCTGGTATTCGCCGTAAAGGGTGATCGCGGCGCCGCCAGCGACGATGCCTGCTTCGTCTTCCGGGACCTTGTCGGGGATTAGGCCCCGGTCCTTCCAGCGCTGGATGATGCCCGACAGCACCCGGGGCGGCCATTTTTTCTCGTCGATGTCATGGGATTCCAGGAGCTGCTTAATCAGCCGCACCTGGTCGTCGGCGTCGAGGATGGTGAAGTTGGATTTCAGCCCGCAGGCTTCGGCGTGGGAACGCAGGATGCGCGCGCCGAGGGCGTGAAAGGTGCCGACCCACCAGCCCTCGACCGGCCGGTCGAGGAGCGCCGCCACCCGTTCCTTCATTTCCCGGGCCGCCTTGTTGGTGAAGGTCACGGCCAGCACTTCCATAGGGTTGGCCCGGCCCTGAACCAAAACGTGCGCCAGGCGCGTCGTCAGCACCCGCGTCTTGCCGGTGCCGGCGCCGGCCAGCACCAGCACCGGACCGTCGAGGGCCTCGACCGCCTGCAATTGCGAATCATTGAGGTCCTTCAGGTGCCAGCCCCCCCCTTCGCCGGCGGCGGGAGAAGGCGCCGGTCCCTGGGGGCCGGTCAGTTCGGGGAGATCGGACATGGGTTCTATATATCACGGGAGATGGCACGGGGGCGGGGGCTTTTTAGGTGCTGTTTGGCGGGTTTTCCGCCGCCGGGAGCATTATGATAAGATGACGGCGTTGGCATTGGAGAGGAAGGGGAGGGCCTGTCGATGATTTCGCCTATCCTGAACAGCCTTGCCGCAAGGCCCTTATGGCGCCTTGCTCCGATGGCCGTCATCGCCCTGGGGATCATGCTGGCGGCCGTGGCCTGGGAGGCGGCGAACGTTCGCGCGGCCGAATATGCGACCAGCCAGGACATCATCCAAGCCGTTGTCGGGATAAGCGCCATGGTCCCCGAGGACGCCCGGACGGTGGAGCATTTGGGCACCATGCGCTCCGGCAACGGCATCGTCATCGACGACCAGGGCCTTGTCCTGACCATCGGATATCTGATGCTGGAAGCCTCCGCCGCCGCCGTCACCGACGCCGACGGCGTGTTGGTGCGGGCGTCCCTGGTGGCCTATGACCACAACACCGGGTTCGGGTTGTTGCGGGCCCGCCATCCCTTGGGCATTAAACCGGTGCCGTTGGGATCGTCGGCGGACCTGGTCGAAGGATCGTCGGTAATCGTCATTTCCAAGGGCGGGTCGATGCCGGTGATGGCGGCCCGCGTGGCCTCGCGCCGGGAATTCGCCGGCTATTGGGAATACCTGCTCGAAGATGCCATCTTTACCGTTCCGCCCAATCCTCAATACGGCGGCGCCGCCCTGATCGACAGCAACGGCCGCCTGGTGGGCATCGGTTCGCTGGCCGTCAACGACGCGGTTCAGGGCCCCAAGCCGGTCCGGGGCAACATGTTCGTCCCCATCGACGCCTTAAAACCGATTTTATCCGAGCTTGTGGAAAAAGGGCGCACATCGGGGCCCCGCCACCCGTGGTTGGGGGTTTACACGGATGAAACCCGGGGCCGGGTCGTCGTCACCCGAACCGCCGCCGGCGGCCCGGCGGACACGGCCGGGATCAGGCCCGGCGACGTCATCATGGGGGTCGGCGGCAAAAGGGTCAAAAGCATCGCCGATTTCTACCGAAAGATATGGGCCCGGGGCAGCGCCGGGGTCGAAATTCCCATCGACCTTGTGCCGGCCAACGCCGAATCGCTTAAAATCAAGGCCATCAAGGTCCATTCCCAGGACCGCTATGACTGGTTGAAGCTGAACGAGGGGTTTTAGGAAATATCCGCCGGGCCGTTGGATTTAATGGCCGTGTTCCTCGTGCCGGCTTTCCAGCAGCGCCTTGTTGTAGGCGGCCATGATCTCGGCCTGGGTGACGCAGCCCTTGAAAACCATGGATTCGGTATTCTCGACGATGGCGATGCGGTCCTCGCCAGTCTCCGCCAGCAACGACAGCGCCGCTTCAAGGTCGTCGTCCTGCGACAGCACGAAGGGCTGTGTCTGGGCGCAGTCGCCGGCCCGGATCAAATCGTCGATGGCGGCATCGAAGGCCAGTTCGCTGAGGTCGGCCAAGGTAATGGTGCCGTAAAGCTCACCCGAATCACGGATGACGAAAAGCTCCCCGGTCTTGGAGCTTTGCAGCATTTTTCTCAAATCCGGCAGGCCGACGTCCAGGGTCACCAGTTCGGAATCACGGTTGAGCATGCCGCCGACCTTGATGGAATGCATGATCTCGGTCTCGAAACCGCCCTTGAGGTCGATGCCCCGTTGCTGCAATTGGACGGCGAAGAAGGATCGTCCGTAGAACTGCTGCGTGATCTCGGACGCGATCACCACCGCCACCATGACGGCCAGGGTCAGGGCGTAATCGCCGGTCATTTCAAAAACGATCAGCGTCGTCGAAATGGGCGCCCCCAAAACCGCCGCCGCCATGGCCCCCATGCCGACAACGGTGTAGGCGGCGGGACCGGACGAATAGTCGGGGAATATTGATGTGGCGATGATCCCATAAGCGCCGCCGATGAGCGCCCCGATCACCAGGGACGGCGAAAACACGCCGCCGCCGAAGCCGCCGCCGATACTGAGCGCGGTGGCCAGGATCTTGGCCAGCGCCAGGACGACCAACAGCGCCAGCGGCAAGGTCACCAGAAGCGCCTGTTCGGTGACCCCGTAGCCGACGCCCATGACCTGCGGGAACAGCAGCCCAATCAGCCCCACCATTAGGCCGGCGCCGGCCGGCTTGAGCCACACCGGCACGGGCGTGTCCTTAGCGAAGCGCCGGGCCAACTCGATCGCCTTCATGAACCCGATGGCGGTGATGCCAGCGGCGACGCCCAGACCGGCGAAAGCGGGAAATTCCCAAAAAGACGCCAGATAGGTTTCGCCAAGCGAAAACGCCGGGAAATCCCCGAACCAGGCCTGGGAGATGGCGGTCCCGGCGACGGATGCGATGACGATGGGCGCGAAGGCCTTGAGCGCGTAATGGCCGATCACCACTTCGCTGGCGAACAGCGCACCGGCGATGGGCGCGTTGAACGACGCCGCCACCGCCGACGCCACGCCGCAGCCGAGAAGCGTTCGGGTCAAGGACCGGGTCAGGTGCAGCCGCCGCCCGATCCAACCTGACAGGCTGGCGCCCAGGTGCACGGCCGGGCCTTCGCGGCCGACGGACGCCCCGGCGCCGATGGAAACGGCGCTGACCACCGCCGCCGTCAGGCCGACCCGGGACGACATCCAGCCACCCTTGAGAGCGCTCGCCTCGATCACGTCGGCGACGCCCTGGGTGCGGCCTTCGGGCATCAGATAGCGGACGAGCACCCCGACGACCAAACCCCCGGCCACGGGGGCAAGCAGAATCTGCCACCAGGCGACGGCTTCGGTGTTGGTGAAAAGGTGCTCCGAATCCGATCCGTACAGCGCCAGCTGAATGAAGGAAATGGTCTCGCGGAAACCGATCACGGCGGCGCCGGCGGCGGTTCCGGCGACGATCGCCAGGATCACCAGGATCAGGTGGTCGTTCCTGATCAGGCGCCGCAGCCGCAAAAGGATGCGGATATATGTGAAACGGGTTACTGACATGGCGCACCGGCCAGAAAGTATAAGGATTATAAGTGAATAATTTCTTTCTTGGGTTTATCCCCTGGGGCCCTATCCCAGAAACGCCCTGAGCCCGGCGTAAATGCCGCCGGCGAAGATCGCCGACAACGGAACGGTGATCAGCCAGGCGGCGATGATGGTCCACAGGTACTGACGGCGCACCAGCTTGCGGCGGCGTGATTTTTCCTCGGCCGGCAACAGGTCCCATTTCGAGGGCGGCCGGTCCGCTTTCTTGGCGTTGCCGTTAATGTGGCCACCCCGGGACGTATGATATTCGCGGAAGAACCCGACCCCGAACACGGCGCCGATGGCGATGTGGGTGGAGCTGACAGGCAGGCCCATGGCGGACGCGATGATGACCGTGATCGCGGCGGACAGCGCCACGCAATACGCCCGCATGGGATTCATGCGAGTGATCTTGTCGCCAACGGTGCGGATCAGCTTCGGCCCGAACAACATCAGCCCCATGGTGATCCCGGCGGCGCCGACGAACAGCACCCAGGTCGGGATTTCGACCTTGGCCGCGGCCACGGCGCCGGTGGACGCGCTGTTGACAATGGCGGCCAGTGGCCCGACGGCATTAGCGACGTCGTTGGCTCCATGGGCGAAGGACAACAGCGCCGCGGCGCAGATCAGCGGCACGTGGAAAAGGCCGCGGATGGCCTTTTTGGTGTTTTCCATGCTCGTCGCGTGCTTGGCGATCAGCGGATTGACCACGGCGTAGGTGGCGGCCATGAACCCGGCGCCAATGAGGACGACCACCCACGGTTCCGGCTTCCATACCTTTTTCAACCCCTTGACCGACAGGTAAGCGGAGAAAACGCCGGCCATCAGGGCTATCAGAATCGGCACCCAGTGCTTGGCGGCGGCGATGGGGTCTTGTTGGTAAAGAACCTTTCGTTTGAGGAAGGCCAGGAAAATGGCGGCGACGATCCCCCCCAACACCGGCGATATAATCCAGCTTCCGGCGATCTTGGCCATCACCGTCCAGTCGACGACGGCCGTCCCGGCCGCCGCGATCCCGGCGCCCATGACGCCGCCGACGATGGAATGGGTGGTCGACACCGGGGCCCCGAAATAAGTGGCGAAGTTGATCCAAAGAGCGGCCGCCAACATGGCCGACATCATCGCCCATAGAAAAGTGTCTGTATCGAGGATCAAATCCGGGTCGATGATGCCCTTGGAGATCGTCTGGACTACGTCGCCGCCGGCGATGACGGCGCCGGCGGTCTCGAAAATACCGGCGATGATCAACGCGCCGACCATGGTCAGCGACTTGGCCCCGAACGCCGGGCCGACGTTGTTGGCGACGTCGTTGGCGCCGATGTTCAACGCCATGTAGCCGCCGATGACCCCGGCGGCGACGATGAGGGCCTGGTTTTCAACCCCGGCGGTGATGGTGTGGGTGGCAAGCCAGACGAGGGACAGAAAAATGGCGGCGATACCGATGCCGATCACCGGGCGTGCCGACAGATGATGGATCGTCCGTTCGAGCTTGTAGAATTTGCTGAGGTCTTTGGTGGTGGTTTCTTTGTAGGTGGGCGCTGTTTCGCTCATGCTCTATGTGATCCCAAAAGGTTGGAGGGATTTAAAAAGCAGACAGGCCGGCGGCGGGCCGTCATCAGGGATGAGATGGAGGGAGTCCCGGTTCGGGGATAAGAACGGCGAATCCATATCGACGATTAAGTCCCGGAACCATGAGCATTGTTACCGGGGAGGTACCCCAGAACGGGGGCTGAGCCAAGCCCCTTTTTAGCCCCCCTCAACCAGTGGCGGAACCCTTGGCCTTGAGGCCGATGGCCCGGCCCGCCTGAGGGGGAGGAAGGGCGGATTGGGCTTTGGTTAGGGCTTCGATTCGCCGCACGGCGTCTTCCGGAAAGGTTGCCGAACGTCGGGCCGCTAAATCCACGTGCAGGAACATCAGCTCGTTGGTCGCCGCCAGGGCATTATTTTCCGTCCTGTGCATGTGGTGGAAGACGTGCAGGCGCTTGTCGTCATGACCCAAAATGAGTGAGGTGACGCGAAGCCCGTCGCCGGCATGGACTTCGTGTTCATAGGTGACGTGGGATTCGACCACGAACACCGATTGCCCGGTTTGCTCACGGTAATCCTTACCCAGGCCGATGTGGTCGAACAGCTTGTCGGTCCCGTGGTCGAACACCATGACGTAATAGGCGACGTTCATGTGGCCGTTGTAATCGACCCAATCGGGAAGCGCGGTTTCCTGGTGCGGTTCCAGGGTGTCGGGAGTGTCCGGGGTCATGTCGGTCTCCGGTTTGGGCGCCGGCGCTTGTCGAGAACCGGCAGGACCGCCAATATGCAGGAAATGCGTCGGAGAGCACCAGTTTGTTGAAAATCCGCCACCTGACCCGTCCCGGACTCGAGCCCGTGGACCTGGAACTGGCAGAGGGCCAATGCACCGCCCTTAGCGGGCCTTCGGGCGCCGGCAAGTCGATCCTGATGCGCGCCATCGCCGATCTCGACCCCAACGAGGGCGAGGTGTCCTTGAACGGACGGTCCCGGGAATCCATTCCCGCTCCCTCTTGGCGCCGCCAGGTGGTTTACGTGCCAGCCGAGGCCGGGTGGTGGGCGGACCGTGTCGGCGGTCATTTTCCCGACCCGGACATCGCCGCCCCCTTGATGATGCGGCTCGGCCTTTCGGCGGAAGCCCTGGAATGGGAGGTCGCGAGGCTGTCGACGGGGGAAAAACAGCGCCTGGCGCTGACCCGGGCGCTGTTGGCGAGCCCTCAAGTGCTGCTGTTGGACGAGCCAACCTCGGGCCTCGACCCCGACGCCGCCGCCAAGGTCGAAACCATGCTGCATGAGCGTCTTGCCGATGGGGCGGCGATTATGCTGGTCACCCACGACACCAAACAGGCGCAGCGGATGGCGTCGAAGCATCTCCGCATGGAGGCCGGCGCCTTGACTCCATTGCCGGGACCAGGGGACGTACAGGGGGCCGGGTGATGAATTTTATCGCCCTTAGCTATTGGGACATCGGGCTGGCGTCGTTGTTGTTGGTCTTTAACGCCGGGTTGTCGTGGAGGCTCCGCCTGGGGCTTGAAAAAAGGCTTGTGGTCGCCGGCACGCGCATGGTCGTCCAGTTGACCCTGGTCGGGCTGGTGCTGAAGGCGCTGTTCGCCGTGACGTCGCCGCTGTTCACCGGGTTCGCCGCCGTCGTCATGGTGCTGTTTGCCGGGCGCGAGGCCATGGCCCGCCAGGAACGGCGCTTCGAGGGATTCTGGTCGTACGGGATCGGCACCGGTTCGATGATGGCGGCGGGGACCATCGTTACCGTTTTCGCGCTGACCACACAGATCCACGCCGATCCCTGGTATGACCCGCGCTTTACCATTCCCATCCTCGGCATGATCCTCGGCAACACCATGAACGGCGTCAGTCTGGGCCTTGACCGGCTGGTTTCCGGCGCCCATCAGCAGCGCCCGGCCATCGAGGCGCAATTGATGCTGGGCGCCGAAGCCCCCGAGGCGATGCGCGGAATTATCCGGGACGCCATGCGCGCGGCGCTGATCCCGACCATCAACAGCATGTCGGCGACCGGGCTGGTGGCGCTGCCGGGGATGATGACCGGGCAAATCTTGGCCGGGGTCGAACCGGTGGAAGCGGTTAAATACCAGATCCTGATCATGTTTCTGATCGGCGGCGGCACCGGGCTGGGATCGTTCGCCGCCGTGCTCAGCGGTGCCAGGCGTTTAACCGATTCCCGGCACCGGCTGAGGCTCGACCGGCTGACGCCGAAAACCGATTCCTGATCGCCGTTTCCTAAGGCCAAGGCGCAGGCGGGAAAAGGCTTTCAGTTGAAGGAGCCGGGGGTTATACCAGCGCTGATTCTCCCTTTGAATCCGATATGGAAAATTCTTTGGATACCAGTGTCCCGGATTTCTCGGTCGTCGTTCCGGTTAGAAACGAGGCCGACAATATCTCCCCCTTGATCGCCGAGTTGAAAACCGTGATGACAGCCCTTCAACCCTACGAGATCGTCATCGTCGACGACGGCAGCGACGACGCCACGCCCGAGGTCCTTAGGGATCAGGCCCGGGCCTGCCCCGAGCTTCGCGTCATTCGCCACCGTTCCAGCGTCGGCCAAAGCGCCGCCATCACCACCGGCGTCAACGAAGCCCGGGCCGGGATCATCATCACGCTGGACGGCGACGGGCAGAACGACCCGGCCGATATCCCAGCCTTGCTCGACCGTTTCCGGGAAGCCGATAACCCGGACTTGCTGTTGGTCACAGGCGAACGGCAAAAACGCCGGGATTCGCTGCTCAAACGCTTGTCGTCCAGGGTCGCCAACGCCGTCCGCGGGACGCTTTTGGGCGACCACACGCCCGACACCGGCTGCGGGTTGAAGGTTTTCTCCCGCCCGGCCTATCTCGCCATGCCCGGGTTCGACCACATGCACCGGTTCCTGCCGGCGTTGATGCTGCGCCAGGGCGGGCACGTGCTGTCGGTTCCGGTCAACCACCGGGCGCGCCAACACGGGGCCACCAAATACGGCGTCTTCGACCGCCTGGGGGTGGGGATCGTCGATCTTTTCGGCGTCATGTGGCTGCAACGCCGTCCCGGAACACCGGTTCCCGGCAACGCCGAAGGTTCGGGGTTCATTGACCGCCTCGGCGCCCGGTGGCTGAAACGGAGGGCCGTGGCGCCGGAAATCGACCAGGGCGCGGGCGAAGAGGCCGGGTCATGAGCGCCAAGATCCTAATCCGCGGCCTGGTCCTGTTCGTCTCCGTGGTGGTGCTTGGAGTGCTGATCAAGACCACGGAGATAGGCGCCGTTTTCGACCAAGCCTGGATCGATGCCTATGTCCGCGGCCGAGGCGTTAAGGGCTTGGCCCTGTTCCTCGCCCTGGGATGGGCACTGACGTCGATCGGCCTGCCCCGGCAACTGGTCGCGTTCCTGGGCGGTTATGCCTTTGGCTTCGTGCTGGGGACCGGTCTGGCCCTGGCGGCAACGACGCTGGGCTGCATCACCTCCTTCATGTTTGCCCGGCTTCTCGGCCGCGACATGGTGGCCCACCGGTTCTCGGACAGAATCCGCCGCATCGACGGGTTCCTCAGTGAAAACCCCCTGGCCATGACGCTGTTGATCCGCTTCCTGCCGCTCGGCAGCAATTTCGCCACCAACCTGGCTGCCGGCGTTTCCGGTGTCAGGGCGGTGCCTTTCTTCACCGGCTCGGCGATCGGATACGTGCCGCAAATGGTGGTGTTCGCCCTTCTCGGCAGCGGCATCAATCTCGATCCCGGGTTCCGGATTGCCTTCAGTGCCGTTCTGTTCGTCGTTTCGGGCCTGCTTGGCATCCACCTCTATCGCCGCTACCGTCACGGTAAGACCTTCGATGAGAAGGTCGAAAAACAAATCGGCGGCAACGGCGGCCCCGAGGAGAAGCCCGGTCCCGGTTCCGACATTGAAAACCAGCCGGCCGGCAACCCGTGAGGCCGCCGCCGATGATGCCGCGCAACTGGCCGCCTCTGTTATGGTCCGGGCTTTGGCTCCTGGTCATGGTCTCGGCGCTGGCGTCCCGGCCCTTGATGCCGGTCGACGAAACCCGCTACTTGGCGGTCGCCTGGGACATGTGGCGCGAGGGCAATTTCCTGGTTCCACACCTCAATGGCGAACCCTACAGCCACAAACCGCCGCTGTTGTTCTGGCTGATCCACCTCGGTTGGGCCGCCTTCGGCGTCAACGAATGGTGGCCGCGTTTGGTGGCCCCGCTCTTCGGACTGGGGAGCCTGTTCCTGACCGCCCGCCTGGCCAGGGAATTGTGGCCCGAAGCGTCGGCGGCCGCCCGCATGGCGCCCCTGGTTCTGTTCGGCGGCCTGTTCTGGGCCCTATTCACGACATTGACTATGTTCGACATGATTCTGGCCTTTTGTACGCTTTTGAGCCTGATCGGCATGGTTCGGGCGTGGCGGGCCAGCGGCCCAGGGGACGGCCCAGGGGGCGACCAGGGGGGCGAATGGTTCGGGTTCGGGCTCATGGGCCTCGGCATCGGCCTCGGCGTCCTGGCCAAGGGGCCGGCGATCCTCGTCCATATCCTGCCCGTGGCCCTGTTGGCGCCGTGGTGGGGACGGGCCTTGCCGGGGGGCGAAGATCGCCGAAGTGGCGGCTGGTATTTGGGCCTGTTCGGGGCTGTCGCGCTCGGCGCCGCCATCGGCCTCGCCTGGGCCGTCCCGGCCGGCATAGCGGGGGGGGAGGCCTACCGCGAGGCCATCTTCTGGGGCCAATCGGCGGGCCGCATGGTCTCCTCCTTCGCCCACCGTCAGCCATGGTGGTGGTATGGGGCGGCGCTGCCGGTGTTGTTGCTGCCCTGGGTGCTGTGGCCGCCCATCTGGAGGGCGGCTGGGCGGTTGCCGAAGGCCCTAGGCAGAGACGGCGGGGTGCGGTTCTGTATTGCCTGGTTGATCCCGGCGCTGGTGATTTTTTCGACCATCAGCGGCAAGCAGTTCCACTACCTGCTGCCCGAACTCCCGGCCATCGCCCTGGTGCTGGCCAGGCTGTTGTTTGACGGCGCGGCGGAAAAAGAAGGCGCCGCCCGGGATCAAATTCCGCCCGGGTTGTTTTACGTAATCGCCGGCATCGCCCTTTTTGCTCTGCCGGCTTTGCCGGTCCCCGAAGCGGCGCCGTCGTGGCTGGACCTGGTGGAGACGGGCTGGGGGCTGGCCATGGCGGCGGCCGGGGTGGTGGTCTTGTTTCGCCGCCGCTGGCCGCTGGCCGGGCGGCTCGGCGCGCTGGCGGCGCTCAGCGCCGTTTTCGTGGTCGTCATCCATTTGGCGATGAAGCCGCCGCTGGCCGCCGCTTACGACCTGAAACCGCTGGCCCTGAAGCTCGCGGAATGGCAGCGCCAGGGCATTTCGTTGGCCAATTTCAGCAAATATCATGGCCAGTATCAGTTCCTGGGCCGGCTCGAGAAACCGATAACCCAGGTCGGTATCCTGGACCCGGACTTAAGGAATTTTCTCGCCGATCATGCCGACGGCAGGATCGTCGCCTATCACAATAAACTGCCCACGGCGGCGAAACCCATCGCCGTCTACCGTTTTCGCACGCGCCTGATTACCGTCTGGGAGGTGGCGACGGTTATCCGCCATCCCGGCATCCTTGAGCGCGCACCCCCGGCCAGGGCCGGTTTTGGCAAAAAATCGCCGTCCCGCCCTTGACAGCCGGGGCATTCCCCCATACATCCTTGGCACTCAATAGAGACGAGTGCTAATAATTCCTACTAACTAATTGAAACCAAATGAGTTCATGGAGATTAAACGATGAAATTAAAGCCACTGCATGACCGTGTTCTGGTTGAGCGCGGTGCGCAGGATGTAAAATCCGCGGGCGGGATCATCATCCCCGACACCGTGCAGGAAAAACCGATGGAGGGCAAAGTCATCGCCGTTGGTTCCGGAACCCGCGGCGAGGACGGCAAGATCACGCCGTTGGATGTCAAGGCTGGTGACAAGGTGTTGTTCGGCAAATGGTCGGGCACCGAGGTCACGATTGACGGCACGGAAATGATCATCATGAAAGAGTCCGACATCATGGGCATTATCACGAAGAAATAAGGAAAGAAGAAAATGCCAGCAAAAGAAATTAAATTCAGCACCGATGCCCGCACGCGCATGTTGGCCGGCATCGATATCCTGACCGACGCGGTCAGGATCACGCTCGGGCCAAAGGGCCGCAACGTGATTCTCGACAAGTCCTTCGGCGCGCCGCGCATCACCAAGGACGGCGTTACCGTGGCCAAGGAAATCGAGCTTGCCGACAAGTTCGAGAACATGGGCGCCCAGATGGTCCGCGAAGTGGCCTCGAAGACCAACGATGAAGCCGGCGACGGCACTACCACGGCGACCGTGCTCGCGCACTCCATCGTCCGCGAAGGCGCCAAGTCAGTGGCCGCCGGCATGAACCCCATGGACCTCAAGCGTGGCGTCGACATCGCCGTCAAAACGGTTGTCGAGGCGCTGAAAAAGGCGTCGAAGACGGTTTCCACCAGCGCCGAGATTTCCCAGGTCGGGACCATTTCCGCCAACGGCGACACCGAAGTCGGCGAATTGATCGCCGAAGCCATGGAGAAGGTCGGCAATGAAGGCGTGATCACGGTCGAGGAAGCCAAGGGCCTGGAAACCGAGCTCGAAGTCGTCGAAGGCATGCTTTTCGACCGCGGCTACACCTCGCCCTATTTCATCACCAACGCCGAAAAGATGAACTGCGAGATGGAAAACCCCTACATCCTTATCCATGAAAGCAAGCTGTCGGGCCTACAACCCCTGCTGCCGCTTCTGGAGCAGGTGGTCCAATCGGGGCGTCCGTTGCTGGTCATCGCCGAGGACATCGAAGGCGAGGCCCTGGCGACCCTGGTCGTCAACAAGCTGCGCGGCGGCATGAAGGTGGCCGCCGTCAAGGCCCCGGGCTTCGGCGACCGCCGCAAGGCGATGCTCGAAGACCTCGCCGTTTTGACCTCCGGCCAGGTGGTCAGCGAGGATCTGGGCATCAAGCTCGAAAACGTCACTATGGACATGCTGGGGACGGCCAAGAAGGTGATCATCACCAAGGAAGAAACCACGGTCGTCGAAGGCGCCGGCAAGAAGAAAGAAATCCAAGGCCGCTGCCATCAGATCCGTTCCCAGATCGAGGAGACGTCATCGGATTACGACAAGGAAAAGCTCCAGGAACGACTGGCCAAGCTGGCCGGCGGCG
>PTLK01000149.1 GCA_002938075.1 Alphaproteobacteria bacterium MarineAlpha3_Bin3 | reverse complement strand
GGTCGTGGGCGAGGCCGAAAAGGGCGTCGTCGTCGAATTCGACGAACGGCCCCTTGAGCACGGTCGCGGTGTTCAGGTCGTCGCCGGGCAGCAGGGCGAAGCGCCCGGCCGCCACCAGGTCCATGACCGCCAGGTGGTCCATCAGCTTCAGCCGGTCGCGCCCGGTGACGCCGATGCCCCGACGTTTCAGGGCGCTGACCATTCGATCGGCGAAGCTGCCACGGGTGCGGACCAATATCATGATATCGCCGGGGGTGATGGGCCGTCCGGCCGATTCCAGGATTTCCCCGCTCTCCAGCCAGCCGGCGATATGATCGGCGATCCTCTCGATCAGCCGTGCTTCCGGGCTTTGGGCCGACATCTGGTCCAACGGCGCGTCCCAGGGCACGGGATCGGGTGCGTCTTCGGGGCTCATGGCCGGCCACAGCTCGACCCGCCCGCCCTGGCCGCGGCGGTTGGTGTGATGGCGGATCGGCTTGGCGTCCCAGGTCAGGCCGTCGGCGGCCGTTTCCGAAGCGAAGATCTCGTCGATGATGGAAAGCACCGCCGGGGCGGAACGGTAAGACAGTTCCAGCTCCACCTCCTGCAAACGCCCGCCGGCATTGGCCACGGTGGCGCGGAAATGATCGCGCATGAGGCCGAAATACGCCGGATCGGCGTCCTGGAAGCTGTAGATGGACTGCTTCTCGTCGCCGACGGCGAAAACGGTGCGCTTGAGGGGCCTTTCACCCTCGCCGGCGCCTTCGCCGGCATAGAAGTCCCCGGCCAGTCTTTTGATCACCTGCCATTGGGCGGGGCTGGTGTCCTGGGCCTCGTCGACAAGAATATGGTCGATGCCGCCGTCGAGCTTGTAATGGACCCACGACACCCCGTCTCCGCTTGCCAGCAGCTTGCCGGCCTTTTCGATCAGGTTGTCGTAATCGAGCAGGGCGCGGGTCTTCTTGATCGCCTCATAGGCGTCGATCAACGCCATGCCGACGACCAGAAGCGCCGCCGTCGCCTCGGCCAGGGCTACCGCCTTCAGGCGTTCCAGCACCGCCGCCACCCGGTCCTGTTCGGCCAACAGCGCGTCCAGCGCCTTGGGGTGGGCTTGCCGGGGTTTCTTAGTGATGAGGTTGCGTTCGGCGCTCGGGCTGCCGTCCTTGTTGAGGAAGACGCGCCCGTATCTGTCCTCCAAGGCCGCGGCCCTTGCAGGCGCCTCCTTGTCCAGCCAATCGCGGATTTGGGCGGCCCGGTCCTTGTCGGACTGTTTACCCTCGTCGA
The DNA here is from genome assembly GCA_002938075.1 of Alphaproteobacteria bacterium MarineAlpha3_Bin3. Lineage (GTDB taxonomy): Bacteria > Pseudomonadota > Alphaproteobacteria > Rhodospirillales > Casp-alpha2 > Casp-alpha2. The sequence goes on along the minus strand of PTLK01000149.1, from coordinate 3,852 downwards.
GGGCGGTGGCGGCGTTCGCTAGCGCCGCCCGGTCGAACGCGTCTTCGGTGGCGGCGTCGTCGAGAACCGTGGCGCGGGTGTCGTCGGGTTTCAGGCCGAGGCCGAGGCGGGTTTCGGCGATCAGTCCTTCGAGGCTGCCGGCCCGTGCCATCCCTTGCCTCAGCTTTTCGCGCTCCTTGTCGAGCTCCGCCATGAGCTTGGAAAAATCCTCGGCGTTGAGCATCCCGGCGAGACGCGACAGCGCCTTGCCAGCCGGTCCCACCACCGCGCCGCCGGCCAACAGCCGGTCCCGGGCCTCGACGCGGATTTCCCGGGCCCGGCGTTCGTCGAGCACCGAAAAATGCGGCGCCAGCCTGGCCTCCACCGGGAACCGACCGAGTAGGGATTCCGAAAACGAATGGATGGTGCGGATGCGCAATCCCTCGGGTGTTTCCAGGGTGGCGGCGAACAGTTTGCGGGCGGTCTCCGTCTGCATCGTAGAGGCCGGTTTCCCCAGCAGTTTTTTCAGGTCCTTGGCCAGGGCCTTGTCGCCGCCGGCCGCCCAATGGCCGAGGCGAGTGCTCAACCGGGTGGCGACTTCGGCCGCCGCCGCCTTGGTGTAGGTCAGGCACAGAATCTTTCCCGGCGCCGTGCCGCCCAGCAGCAGCCGCAGAATCCTTTCGATCAGCACATGGGTCTTGCCGGTGCCGGCGTTGGCCGAAACCCAGACCGGCTGGGTCGGGTCGGCGGCGACGACCTGGGCCGCCATCAAGGTCGGTTTTTTGCTCATCGGACGGTCTCCCCGCCGCCGCGCCATTCCTTGACCCGCGCCAGATGGTCGTAATCGCCGTAGTGTTCCAGGAACATCACCCGGGGGCTGGAAAGATAGGGCGTCTTGGGGTCGTCGAATTCGCGCACCCATTTCGTCAGCCCGGCGACCGCGCCGTCGGCGGCCTCAGTGACGTCGAGGTCGAGGATCTTTTCCCTGCCCGGCTCGCGGCCGCCGGGAAGCTCCAGGTAGACGAGCTGCGCCACCGGGCCGGTGTCGACGCCGTCGAACCCGCCTTGGGCGGCGATCGCCGCCTCGAGCGGCAATTGCGGCGAGAAACCCGATTCCACTTGGCGCTTGGACGGGGCGGCGCCGGTCTTGTAGTCGATGATGGCGAGACCGATGTCAGCGTGGAAATCGATGCGGTCGGCCCGCGCCGTCAGTTGAAACGGCCCGGCGGCGCCTTTTATGGTTAACCGGCCCAGGACCTCGGTGGCCTGGGTGCTGAACCCGGCCTGGCGGCGGCGGCGCTCGTAATCCACGTACCACGCGGCGAGGCGCTCGAAGCGGGGCCACCAGAAGGCTTCGACGCCGGGATGGGCCAGGTTTTCGTCGAAAACACCACGGCCGATCTCCAAAAGCCGCCGCTCGGCGTCATCGGGAAGATCACCGGGGTGTGCCTTCTGGAAACGGTCCAGGGCCTCGTGGACGATGATGCCGCGCTCCATCGGCCCCGGCTCGGCGTCGAGGGGATCCAGCGGCCTGAGGCGGAGGATTTCACGGGCGTAGATGGCATAGGGGTCGCGGACCCAGGTCTCGATGCGGGTGACGGAAAGCTTCCTCGGGCGATTCTTGACCGGCGGCGTCGGCTTCGGTTCCGTGATCTGGCGGCTTTCGGCCGGCCGGTCCAGGGCTTCCGCCCACGCCAGCCAGGGCTCGGCGGCGGCGAAGGGAGGCTCAAAGCCTTTCTTCAGTCCCGTCTTTACGCCCAGGCGCTCCAGCAGGTTATCGAGCCTGAGCAGCCACGGCGAGGCCACCTGGGGGGTGCCGTCGACCCGCGTCGCCCGGGTCAGCACCACCCGCGGCACGGCGAAGGCCTGGGCGAAATCGTGCGCCGTCTGGCCGCTGCGCCGTTCCGGCGCCAGCAGGCCGAAATCCTTCAGCATCGGGCGGCTCATCCACGGGCTCGGCTTGACCTCGGGCGGCCAGGTGGCCTCGTTGAGGCCGCCCAGGATCATCACGTCGGCCTGCTGCATCCGCGCTTCCAACAGACCCCAGATATGCAGCCGCGGGTGGCGGCTGTAGCGGGGCCGGACGGAGATGCCGGCCATCAGGGTTTCGAGCAGGGCCGGGTAATCGGCGCCGGTGACGGCATCGAGAACGTTTCCCGCGTTGAGCAGATCGTTGACGAACCCGGCCGCCGCCTCGCCGGCGTCCCCAGCCCACAGGCGCTCTGAGCCTTGCGTCTGGTCGCCGGCGGCCAGGTCCTCGGCCATGGTCACGTGGGCGCGAAGCAGGTCCGGGAACGGCACCGGTTTTCCGGCCATCAGCCCGGCCAGGGGGGCGATCACGGCTTCCAGGGAATCAAGCAAAGCCTTGAGATCGGTTTGGGTTTTTTTTGGCAGTTTCTTTTTGGTCTTCAGCGCCAACCTCAGCCCTTTGAACCCGGGCGCCGGGCGCGGGCCGCGCAAAAGCTCGACCTCAAGGGTCCGGACCCGGTCCCGGAACGCGCCCGCCTTCATTCCCCCCGCCGCCAGCGGGTGCTTGAGCGCCGCCAGCAACGCCACCGGCGCCAGGCCGTCGGCGGCCATCCTCGCGGTCAGGCGCAGGAACGCCCCGGGCGGGGTCTGGGCCAGGGGCAGCCCGGCGGAATCGTCTACCTCGATGCCCCAACGGGCGAGCTCCGCCGCTACCCGGCGGGCCAAGCCCCGGTCCGGCGTCACCAGGGCGGCGGTCTTTTCCTTATCTTCGAGGGCGCGGCGCATGACCAGCGCGATGACGGCGGCCTCTTCCCGGGGGCCGGGGCTGTCGATGCGGGTAATTCCCGCCACCGCCGCCTTGATGTCCTTGGCCTTAAGGCTTGGCGCATCGAAGCCGGCCGGTGTCAGGGCGGCGTTGATCAGCCGCGCCGGGGCCGAGGGCCCCGACGGGGCGCCGGGGGCGTCCCAGGGCTTGACGTCTCCACGCTCGACGCCGAGGCGAGTCAGCAACTGCGCCATGCCGAATTGCGGATGGCCATACTGGGGATGGGGAGCCTCGAGCGCCGCCCAGGCTTCAGGCGCCACCTCCAGGTCAAGGCCGGGCAGCACCACCGCGCCTTGCGGCAACCCGGCAATCACCGCCAGCAAGTCGGCGGTGGCGGGGATCGAGCCGGTGGACCCGGCGGCGATGACCGGATCGGCGGGCGGGTTTTTTGTCCATGCTCGGGTCTGGGCGTCGAACAGCCGGTTGCGGCGCTCGGCGGCGTCCAGCGCCCCCTCGGCCGCCAGCACGGCGGGCCATTGTTCGGTCAGCACGTGCAAGAATTCCAGCGTCTGCCGCCAGTGTTCGGCGAAGGCGTCGGGAACCAGCCCCTGCAGCCCGTCGAATGTCAGCCGCTCGGTGTGGACCTGATCCACAAGCCGGGCCAGCTCGAGACCTAAGTGGGCGGCCTGGTCGGGGCTATGGCCGCCAGGCCCGGCGATCACCAGCCGCGTCAACAGCAACTGGCGCTTCAGGCCCGACAGGGCGGGTTCGACGCCGAGGGCGCCCCCCGGACCGCCATTAGCCTCGAAACCGCCGGCGAAAAGGATTTCGTCCTCGTCCAGGTCGCCGAGGGCCACCGTGCGCGGCAACATCATCGCCCGGCCATCGCCCTGACGGAGGAAGGCTTCGGCGAGGCTGCGCCGGGCGCGCCGGGTCGGCACCAGCACCGTGACGCGGGCCAGGGCCGCCGGATCGCCGTTGACGCGGTCGAGGATTCCGGCCGCCAGAACGTCGACGAAGGGGAGTCCCGCCGGGATGGTGAAGACTCGAGGTTTCCGGGGGGGTGATTTCTTGGGCGGCTTTTTCCGGGGCGGGGGGCTCATTCTTTCCGGCCTCAACGGTGCGTGGTGCCGGCGTAA
>PTLK01000148.1 GCA_002938075.1 Alphaproteobacteria bacterium MarineAlpha3_Bin3 | reverse complement strand
GGTAAGCGGACTCTCGACCCCGTGATCGGGCGCAATTAAGTCCCCGTCCTTAACCTCTCACCCACCCTAACCCGTAAGACACCCACGCCTTGCACACCGTCTCGCGCACGTCGCCGTAGAAGTGGGCGGCGAGGCCTTGATCTTCGTCAAGCCTCAAGCCGATCCCCGACCCAGCCGCCCTTTCTCCTTGCCGGTTTTTATTTCTTATAATAGGAAAAATACACGTGAAATATGAGAACAAATCGAGTATATTTACCTTGAAATTTATCCCGAGGTCAACCAAGGAGGAGCCATGGAAATAATGCCGTAAGCCGGGGCCGGAAACCGGGAAATGACGACAAATGACGACTTCCCCGCCCTTTTTTCGGGCCGGAATGTAGCAGAATCAATGCCTTAGGTCGAAAACACTCGGCAAAAATGATGACTCAATGACGACTTCAGGACGACATACGAACGATTTCACGAAGACCGGGCGATGGCGGGGCGGCGACCGGAAAACGTCCAGGGGACGGCCAAGGGACGACCGGTAAATTCCCTCCGGTGGCCCTTCGACTCGCAACGCTGAAGTGGGTAAGGTGAGGGGCCGAACAAACAAAAAGATTTTTCCGGGGTTGCGGTAACCAAGTGAGCAAAAAGCCCGAACACGTTTTCCTGATCGACGGCTCGGGCTTCATTTTCCGCGCCTACTACGCCCTGCCGCCGATGACCCGTCCCGACGGCACGCCGGTCAACGCAGTCTTCGGCTTCATCAAGATGGTGATGAAGCTGGTCGACGACACCGACGCCGAACATATTGCCGTCATCTTCGATCGTGCGCGCAAGACCTTCCGCAACGACATCTATGCGGATTACAAGGCCAACCGTCCGCCGCCGCCCGAAGACCTGATCCCGCAGTTCGATCTGGTGCGCGACGCCACCCGGGCCCTGAACGTCGCCTGTGTCGACATGGACGGCTTCGAGGCCGACGACCTGATCGCCACCTATGCCCGGCTGGCCATCGAAGCGGGCGCCGACGTCACCATCGTGTCCAGCGACAAGGACATGATGCAGTTGGTCCGCCCGGGGGTGGTCATGATGGACGCCATGAAGGACAAGATCATCGGCCCCGACGAGGTGATGGAAAAATTTGGCGTCGAACCCGACAAGGTGATCGAGGTGCAGGCCCTGGCCGGCGATTCGTCCGACAACGTGCCCGGGGTTTCCGGCATCGGCGTCAAGACGGCGGCGCAGTTGATCAACGAATACGGCGATCTGGAGACGCTCCTGGAACGGGCCGGGGAAATCAAACAGCCGAAGCGCCGCGAAAACCTCATCAACGAGGCCGAGTTGGCGAGGATTTCCCGCCGGCTGGTGACCCTTCGCGACGACGTGCCGGTGACCGAGGAATTGAGTTCCTTCGCCGTCAGGGAGCCGAAGAGGGACGAGTTGTTGGCGTTCCTCAACGAACAGGGCTTCAAGTCGATGCTGGCTTCCACCGAGGCCCGCTTCGGGGGCCTGCCTTCGCCGAAACGGAGCCCCGGCTCCGCGCAGGCAGGCGGGACCGAAGCGGCGGAGACGCCGGAACCGGAGGGAAAACCGGCGGTCCAGGAAACCGGTTATGAATTGGTGCAGACGGAAAAGGCGCTGAAAGCCTGGATCGAGGAGGCCACACACGCCGGCGTCTTAGCCATCGATACGGAAACCACGTCCCTCGACGCCATGCGGGCCGAGCTGGTGGGGGTGTCGTTGTCCATCGAACCCGGCCGCGCGTGCTACATCCCGCTGGCCCACAAACAACCGGCGGCGCAAGGGGCGCTCGACCTGGACGGCGACGAGAATGGTGGCCTGCCTTCGCCGAAGCGGAGCCCCGGCTCCGCGCAGGCAGGCGAGGCGCCGGACCAGATGCCGATGAAAAAGGCGATCAAGCTTTTGAAGCCGCTATTAGAGGATCCCTCGGTGTTGAAGATCGGCCAGAACATCAAATACGACATGAAGGTGCTGGCCCGCTACGACATCGAGGTTTCGCCCATCGACGACACCATGCTGCTGTCCTACGTGCTCGATGGCGGGCTGCACGGCCACGGCATGGACGAACTGGCCAGGATTTTCCTCGACTTGGACACGATCAAATATTCCGACGTTACCGGCACCGGCAAGGCGCGTGTGACCTTCGACCTGGTGCCGCTAGACAAGGCGCTGGATTACGCCGCCGAGGACGCCGACATCACCGGCCGCCTGCACCGGGTTCTCAAGTCCCGCCTGGTGGAGGAAAGCATGGTCACCGTCTATGAGACCCTGGAGCGCCCCCTGGTGCCCATCCTGCGGGATATGGAACGGCGGGGCATCCGCGTCGACGGCAAGGAACTGAAACGCCTCTCGGATGATTTCGGCAAGCGGCTCGGCGGCCTGGAGGAAGAAATTCACCGAATGATAGGCCACGAATTCAACATCGGCTCGCCGAAGCAGTTGGGCCAAGTGCTGTTCGACGAACTGGGCCTGCCCGGCGGCAAGAAGGGCAAGACCGGGGCCTATGGCACCGGCGCCGAGGTGCTGGAGGCGCTGATCGACCACGGCCACGACCTGCCGGCCCGGGTCCTGGACTGGCGTCAGTTGGCGAAGCTGAAAAGCACCTATTCGGACGCCCTGATGGAACAGATCAATCCGGCCACCGGGCGGGTCCATACGTCCTATTCCCAGGCCGGCGTTTCCACCGGCCGGCTGGCGTCATCCGATCCGAACCTTCAGAACATCCCCATCCGCACCGAGGAAGGCCGCAAGATCCGCCGCGCTTTCGTCGCCGACAAGGGGATGATGCTGCTGAGCGCCGATTACTCACAGATCGAACTGAGACTCCTGGCCCACGTCGCCGGCATCGATGCGCTGAAGGAAGCCTTCCACGACGGCCAGGACATCCACGCCATGACCGCGGCCCAGGTCTTCGGTGTGCCCACGGACGCCATGGACCCGATGGTCCGGCGCAAGGCAAAAGCCATCAACTTCGGCATCATCTACGGTATCTCGGCCTTCGGCCTGGCGCGGCAATTGGGCATCGGCAATTCCGAAGCCGGCGAATACATCGACGCCTATTTCGAAAAATACCCGGGCATCCGCGATTACATGGACCGGACCAAGGAACAGGCCCGCGAAAAGGGCTTCGTCGAGACGCTGTTCGGGCGCAAGTGCCATATCCGCTCCATCAACGAGAAAAACCCCAACGTGCGCGGTTTGGCCGAGCGCGCCGCCATCAACGCCCCGATCCAAGGGGGCGCGGCGGACATCATCAAACGCGCCATGATCCGGCTGCCGGATGCGTTGGCGGACGCCAAGCTCAAGGCCCGGATGCTGTTGCAGGTCCATGACGAGCTGATCTTCGAGGTGCCGAAGAAGGAACTCGACGCGACGGCCGAACTGGTGAGCGGCGTGATGTCGGGGGCCGCGCGCCTGGACGTGCCGCTGGTCGTCGATACCGGCTTCGGCGACAACTGGGACGAGGCCCACTAGCGATGACCGGCGCCGGCGCCAGCGCCTGCCCGGTCCGGGTTTTCCGCTTTCCCGGCCCGGGCCTTCTTTTTCAAATGCGCCGCGACCCGGTATCCCAACAGGACGGCGCAGATGCTGGCATAGATGATCGGTTCCAACTGCACCCCCTTGCGCATCATGTAAAAATGCAGACACGCCATGATCCCGGCCACGTAGATCAGCTTGTGCAGCCGGGTCCAGCGTTTGCCGCCCAGGCGCTTGATCATGCCCTTGGTCGACGTCGCCGCCAACGGCGCCAACAGGACGAACGTCGCCATGCCGACGGTGATGTAGTTGCGTTTGTCGATGTCCTTCCAGATTTCCGTCCAGTCGAAGAACTGATCCAGCCCGATGTAGCTGGACACATGCATGCAGGCGTAAAAGAACGCAAAAAGCCCGATCATGCGGCGAAAGCGTATCAAGGGGGTCCAGCCGGTGATCCCGCGCACGGGCGTCACCGCCAGCGCCAGCAGCAGAAACCGGATCGTCCAGTCGCCGAGGAAGCGGTTGATGTATTCGATGGGGTTGGCGCCCAGCGGCCCGGTCGGGCCCAGGCCGGACGATACGGCGGCCCAGGCGACCCAGGCCAGCGGTATCAGCGCCGAGGCGAAAACAAGCGGCTTGGCGACCCAGCGTATGGCGGTTTCACGGGTCATCGGGGGCTTATAGATGATCCGGCCGGGTTCGGGTTAGTAAAGTTTTCTGAGGTCCATGCCTGCGTACATCTGGCTGACTTCTTCCTTATAGCCGTTGAACATCAGGGTCGGGCGCTTCAGGAAATCGCCGATGCGCCGTTCCTTGGCCTGGCTCCAGCGGGGGTGGTTTTTGGTCGGGTTGACGTTGGAATAAAAGCCGTATTCGCGGGGCGACGCCACATTCCAGGCGGTCGGCGGCTCGGTCGCCTGGAACGTCATCCGGACGATCGACTTGATGCCCTTGAAACCGTATTTCCACGGCACCACAAGGCGGAACGGCGCCCCGTTCTGGTTCGGCATCACCTCGCCGTAAAGACCCACCGCCATGATGGTCAGCGGGTTCATGGCCTCGTCGATGCGCAGCCCTTCCTTGTAGGGCCATTTCAGGACCGGGCGTTTTTGTCCCCGCATCTGTTCGGGGTCCAGCAGCGTCTCGAAGGCAACGTACTTGGCGTCCGATTTGATCCCGACCCGCTTGATGATGTCGCTCAGGGGAATGCCGACCCAGGGAATGACCATCGACCAGGCCTCGACGCAGCGCATCCGGTAGACGCGCTCTTCCAACTGGTGCGGCTTGAGGAAGTCCTCCAGGTCATAGACCCCCGGTTTTTCGACGGCGCCGTCGATGGTCAGGCTCCACGGCTTGGTCTTGAAGTCCTGGGAATATTCCGACGGATCGGTCTTGTCGGTGCCGAATTCGTAGAAGTTGTTGTACTTAGTGATCGGGCCGTAATCGGTCAACTCCTCGCCCAGGGCTTCCTGGGTCCACTTGCTCTTCTGAACCCCGGAAAGTTTGACCCTGGGGTTCCCCTGGGCGGCGAAAACCGGCGGCGCGATGGTCCCGAACGCCGCCCCGGCGCCGGCTACGGCGGCCGTCATCAGGAAACGCCGGCGGTCCAGGTAGAACGCCTTAGACGTGATCTCGGACGGTTTGACCTCGGAAGCCTTGGAAAATTTAACCAGCATGGCGGTGTTTTTACCCTCCGGTTTTCAAT
>PTLK01000147.1 GCA_002938075.1 Alphaproteobacteria bacterium MarineAlpha3_Bin3 | reverse complement strand
CGCGACCCGCTATGACCGATGCGCTCATACCTTCTTTTCCGCCATATGCATCGCCGCCTTCGTCATCTTCTATCTCAATCAATGAGTCCTGACCCTAATGATCTGCTCGACTGAAAAACGCTTCTTGGGCATCTGCTTGTCCCCTTCTTCCTAGGACCCAGATGCCCAGTTTCTCTAACTAAACATTTGGATCCGGTTAAGGGGGGCAGGCCACACGCAGACTATACCAACGCTTCCACTATCTCTTCCCATTCATCATCCAGCCTAGAAGTGCAGACAGGTTTTTCTGCTAAGCGATACCAATATGCGGCATTGCCTTTGTCGGCTTCAACGCGATGCAAGTAAGCATGGACCCAATTTCCCATGGGGTTCTTCTGAGATTGCGCTAGACGGTGAGCAGTGTCCCAATCTCCTTTGGCTTTATACCACATAGCCTCTAGGGCAGGAGGTATCCCCTGTGGTGGCTTATCTTTCTTGGTAGATGCTTTGAAGGCTTTGAGGTCCATGCTGGAAGTCTAGGTTATAGGATTACCTAATTCAAAGCGGTGAATATGGAGTGAATGATTCACCAATTCACATATTTTCTGTCACACTGGTGTCACAGTGAAATTGATAAATCGGTTGTTTTTAAGAAAATCAAGATTTATGATATTTGTGTAATAAGTTGAAATATAACACTTTTTAAGATTGCGCGGGCGTAGTTCAACGGTAGAACGAAAGCTTCCCAAGCTTTAGACGGGGGTTCGATTCCCCTCGCCCGCTCCATCTTTCCCGCTCCATTTCCGTTTCCGGGAGAACCTTTGCAGGAGTTTTGCTGTGGCCGAAAACGAAGTCCCTGAGATACCCGATGACCGCCGCAGCGGCATCGACAAGCGCTAGGCCGAACCCCGGCACGTTGACCCCGAGCATCGCTCGGGCGAGGAAAGGCGTCAGTTCCCGGGCCGGCGCGGGCATTACTATGGCTTCAAATATTCCACCCAGGACAACGTCGAAGAACTGCGCAAGTGGCTTGAGGAAACTGCGAAGGGGACTGGACCATCGGCATCCCCGATAAGCAAACGGTGGAAAAATGGGGCAGCTATCGGGTCAGGTTCGAAAACCCCGACGACCTGGCGAAACTGGCGAAGATGCTGGGCGTCTACTGTCCGGACTGGTTGAAATAACCGCTCCGCCTAGAGCCTAATCGTCGCGGGCCATCCGCAGCTTCAATTCCGTATCCTTGAGCAGCCGCAGGTCGGGCAGGAAGTTCTCGCGCTTCAACCGGCCGGCGTCCTTTTTCGTCACCGGGCCGACGAACATCAGCTTGTGGGGGATGGAGTAGCGCGCCAGTTTGGGCCCGAAGACCTTCTGCAGCACATAGAACGTCAGGTAGTGGTTGTCGACGATGGCGCGGATCGACGTATCGGAGCGCAGCACCACCTGAATCAGGTCGAGATTGAACAGCTTGTCGCCGTTGACCGGCGAGAACCGGTCGGGCCCGTCGGAGAAAACGAAGTCATAGGCGCGCTCGGGGATTCTTTCGTACTGGACGCCGCGGAACATCTTGTAGAAACCGTCGACCTTGGGGCTGTGGATCAGGTCGACATGGGGCCTGAGGTCGCCGGGCAGGTTCTGGCCGGCCTGCTTGTGCCAGGCCGGGTCTTCCTCCATCGAGGTGACGCGGCCCCGGGCTCCGCCCTCGGCCTCGTTTTCCCTGAGCGCATAGGCCAGGACGACGGTCGAAATGCCCGTGCCGAGCTCCAGGACCTCCACCGGCCGCCATTTTCTGACCTGTTCGTAAAGGGTCAAATAATCGGACATCGAAGCCCCGGTCACGGCCGACCCCTGGGCGTATTCCTCCATCTTCGCCCACAGCCCGGTCATCGCCCGCAGCGTCGCCTCGGCGCGCCGGTTGCGCCGCGCCACCAGGGCGTCGACGACGGCCTTGCGCAGGCGCACCAGGGGCCCGAAGCCGCGGGCGTCCATGTGAATCAGGCGCGCCTCGACGCCGCCGCCGGGGCGGATGTTGTTCTCATTGTCCATGGCGTTGTTCATCCTGTCCTCAATATAACCCCCTTATTTGACCGCCCGCACCACGTACCCTGAGGTGATGAAGTCGGTTTTGACGATGGCGCCCAGGATCATGGCCACCGGCGCAATGGCCAGCGCTAGGACGACGATCAACGGCGCCGCCAGCCGGAACAAGGAGTTCTTTTCCTTGATCAGCCGCACCACCAGCACGTTTATCGCCTCGGCCCACGAATTGCGCTCCTTTACCGTGACCTCGGAAAAATCGCGGAGCAGCCATTCCAGGCCGTAACGGGTGAAACGGTAATAATCGTGGGGACGGTCGTGAATGGGGAAAATGAACGGCGTCGACAGGATCAGGCGGCCGCCCGGCTCAAGGACCGCGTGGGCGGCCTGGATTGCTTTTTCGGGGGTGCGGATGTGCTCCAGGACTTCCGACATGACGACGGCGCCGAAACGCTGTTCGCCGAATTTATGGTCCGAAATGTCGCCGACGATGTCGGGACCGCGGTCGGAATCGATGTCGATGCTCAACACGTCCAGAGACCGGACCCCGGCATGGGTGTCGAGCTTTTCGCCGATGATGCCGCCGGCGCCGACGTTGAGCACGCGGGCGCCTTCGGGGATTTGGGAAAATTCCCCCTCAAGGAACGGATAAAGGCCCTGGCGCGAAAGCAGCTTTGATAGCCAGACGATCCCGGCGCGGAATTTCCTTCTCAACCTTGCCCTCCCTCGTCGTTTCCCGGCGCCGCTCAAGCCGTGGTATGAGTGATGGCGAATGACAGATAGCGCCTGGCTTCGTTGGTCAAATACGCCAATCGCCAATCGTGCGTGTTGCAGAATTCGTTGACCGCCTCGACGACGCCGTAGGGAAGCCCGCTTTCGATGTTTCCCGACGCATAATCATGGCCGGCGATCAGGCCGCCGTCCCTGACCTTCAACCGGCAGCATTCCAGCTCGTCCAGGGTATCGCGGTAGCGATGCGAAGTATCCAGGTAGACCCAATCGAAATAGCCGTCCTCGAAACCCTGCAATACCTCTAGAGAATGCCCCCGGTGGACGGCGACGCGCCCGGCGTCGATCGGTTCCTTGAATTTATCCCGGACCGCCAGCATGGCCGTTTCGCCGAAGCGCTCGGAGTCCCAGATGTCGATCAGATGCAGCTCTTTGGGCTTGGTTGTTGAGAGGATTTTCTCCGAATACTTCCCCTCGGCGACGCCGATTTCGGCGACCACGGCGTTTTTCGGGAAATGCTCCAACAGCCGGGCGCGATTGGCGATCAGCTTGGTGTTTTCGATGTGTTTTTCGTTCAGTTCCATGCCGGATAGTATTCTAGGTCATGAACTCATAAATGGCGGTCATCCGGCGACCCCTTTCGGGGCACGGTTCTTTTGCCCACTGGCCCACGTCGTGTCGTCGGTCATGATGCTTCGGCATCAATCTCTCCTAACTCCTTGCAAGTGGACAAAAAAACACGTGTCACGGTTGTCGCCATTTATGAGTTCATGACCTGGCACACGAGAAGCCTAAAACTCAGCCAGCGGCTTGATCATGGCGATATGGCCGTCCACCCACCTTCCGTCGGCGGGGGTGAAGCCGTGGGTGATCGACCACGCCTGATGCTCGCGCCGGACCCAACCGAAAATGTAAGTGGGGGCCGGCACTCTATCCTTCCAGTCCTGGGCCACCGCCGTCCTCAGCAGATACCAGCCGAGGTTCCGGCTGCGGTAGGCCTGGCGGATATTCAATGTCCGGTACCGCAGCCAATCCTCGTCCCATTGCACCAGATGGGTGACGCCGATCAGTTCTCCGGAATCGAATAGACCGTAGGAAAACCGGGCGGGATCGGCGAGGGTGGACCGGTAATCGCCGAGGGTGCGGACGACATTCCGAAATTTCTTGCCCGTGACGCCGAAGTGATCGACCTCAACCCAATAGGCTTTCAGTTGGTCGAACGAAATCCTGTTTACATCCATTTTGGAAAGGCTGAACTCCGGCCCCAAGGGCCCCGTTTGCCAGGCGTCGAAATGCGATTCTGGCGAAATTACCTGTATTTCAGCCGCTAAAAAACAACTATATTCCAGCCTGGAAAAACAACCGCAATAACCCAGGATTTAACAAACAATTAATGACTTCCCTCAATCGTCAAATCTTCGGCGCACCGGACAATCCGTGACCGACCTTCTGAATATCAATAACCTGCAAATCGATTTTGAAATCCCCCGTGGCGTCGTTCACGCGGTCATAGATTTCTCTTTCTCCGTTCGTCCGGGGACGGTCGTCGCCTTGGTCGGCGAGTCGGGTTCGGGGAAATCGGTCACCGCCCAGGCGATCATGGGGTTGCTGCCGGCCAAGGCCCGGATTGCCGGCGGCGAAATCCTGTTTTACGAGCCGAATTACTGGGGAGAACCTATCGACCTCGCCAAACTGAACCCCGAAAGCGAGGAAATGCGCACTCTCCGCGGCGGGTATATTTCGATGATCTTCCAGGACGCCATGGCGTCCTTTTCGCACCTGCATACCATCGGCGACCAGGTCAGCGAGGCGCTTTTCCTGCATCGGGACGTCAGTCGCAAGGAAGGCCTGGAGCATACCGAAAGGATGCTCAGCCTGGTTGGATTCCCCAATCCGGCCGACGCCATGGGGCTTTACCCGTTTGAGCTTTCGGGCGGGCTCAGGCAGCGGGCGATGATCGCCATGGCACTGGTGTGCCGGCCCAGCCTCGTCATCGCCGATGAATCGACGACGGCGCTGGACGTTTCGGTGCAGGCGCAGATTCTGAAATTGATCAAGGATCTGCGCGAGGAGCTCGGCCTGGCGGTGCTGCTGATCACCCATGATCTCGGCGTCGTCGCCAATCTGGCCGACGAGGTCGTGGTCGTCCACCAGGGCAAGATCATGGAAAGCGGCACCATCGACGACATTTTCAGCGATTCCCGCCATCCCTACCTGAAGGCGCTGTTTTCGGCGGTGCCGCAGTTCGGCATGAAGCAAACCCAGCGTCTGGTCCCCGTCAGCGACATCGATTACGAACTGGGGCCGCTGATTTCCGACCGCGAAGAGTGGCCGGAAGAGGCCAACGACGACCTGCCGATGCTGGAGGTCAAGAACGTCTGCAAAAGCTTCAGCACCCGCAAGGGCAGCTTCTTCGGGACTGGCAAACAGACCGTCGTCGAAGCCGTCAAGGACGT